>JACCSF010000067.1 GCA_013813135.1 Thermoleophilaceae bacterium
CCGCCCCACACCCCGCGCTGGAACGGCAAGATCGAACGCTTCTTCGGCACCCTCGACACCGAATGGGCGCACAGCCACGTCTGGCGCTCATCCACCGAACGCGACCGCGCCCTGGCATCCTTCCTCATGTTCTACAACCGCAGACGGCCACACTCAGCCGCCAGCGGCCGACCACCAATCAGCCGCGTTCACCAACAGCGTGGGCAGGACAGCTAGGCGCCCCGCTTTCGCGTGGGGTCCCGGAAGTTAGTCCAGCATGTCTGGACTTTTGTGCGGAACCCCCTCGTGCCGACCCTGGATGCTGCTTTTCGGGGGCGCCTCAGGCGCTGCGCTCGGCTGAGTCCGCCACCAGCTGAGCGTCCGGGGCGGGCTCGGCGGGGTCCTGCGGCGCGGCCTCGCCGCGGCGGGCGGCGTGCACTTGGGCGCGCACGTTGCGGCGGGCGTCGAGCAGCTCGCGCACCGCGGGAATCAGGACCTGGATGATCGAGAGCTTCGACCCGGTCCGGTCGGCCCACGCCACCCCCACCTCGGTGACGCGAAAGCCGAGCCGGCGGGCCAGCGCCAGCACTTCGGCGTCGAAGACCCAGCCGGTCAGGCGCTGGCGCGAGAAGACGGACTCGGCGGCGCTGCCGCGCCAGAGCTTGAAGCCGCAATAGACGTCCTTGGTGGGCTCGCCCATGAGCACCCGGGTCAGGGCGATGAACGGCCAGCCCACGAGCCGGCGGCGCAGCGGCTGCTGGCGGTCCACCTGGGCGCCGGCGGCCACGCGCGAGCCGGCCACAACGTCGGCGTGCTGCATCGCCTCCAGCAGCTCGGGCAGGGAGGCCAGCGAGGGCCCGCAGTCGGCGTCGCAGAGCAGCCTCAGCTCCCCGTTGGCGTCGAGCATCCCCCGCCGCACCGAGAAGCCCTTGCCGCGGTTCACCTTGTTGCGGAGCACCCGCACGCGGTCACCGTCCAGCAGCGGTTCGAGCACCTCCAGCGTGCGATCCTCGCTGGCGTTGTCGACCACGATGATCTCGTAGGGACGGCCGAATCCGGCCAGCCGCCCGTGCAGGGCTTCGATGACCCTGGCGATCCCGGCCTCCTCGTTGTAGGCCGGCACGACGACCGACATCCACGGCACGCTCACGCCTCGAACATACCGGTGGTCGCCCGAGTGTGCATCGATTCCCCCGCACGGTGGCGGCGCCACCCGATCGCGGCGGCGAGCAGGATCGTCAGCAGCGCCAGCCCGCTCACTATCCAGCCGGCGCGCCAGCTCGCCGGTTCGTAGCGGAACTCGACCGTGTGCCTGCCGGCGGGCACGGACACGCCGCGGATCACGTAGTCGACCCGGTGCACGGGCGTGTCCTCGCCGTCCACGGTGGCCTTCCAGCCCGGGAACCAGCTGTCCGTCAGCACCAGCAGCGCCGGCCGGCCGGCGTCGGTCTCGACCGCCACGCGCTCCGCTTCGTAGTCCAGGATCTGCGCGCTGCCGCGGGCCAGCGGCGCCTCCGTGCCCTCCGGGAGCCCCTCGATGCGCTGCTCGGTCACGGCGACCTCGCGGCCCGGGAAGCCGGGGGTGGTGACCCGCTTGAGCGCCGCCTCGCCACCCCCCACCACCTCCTGGCTATCGACCACGAACGCACGCGGCAGCGCGGCCGGGTTGGGGTAAACGCGAGCGTCGGGCCCGGAGTAGGCGGGCGGCCCCCCCTCCAAAGGAGGGTCGCCCGGGTGCTGCAGCAGGCTGCTGACGCCGAGCAGGCCGAGCGCCTGCAGCGCGCGCGGCTCGAGGGGCGCCGCCTGCGTGCAGAACAGGTAGTAGCAGCCCGGGGCGATCGCGCGCCGCCACAGCTCGAAATAGCGCTCCTCCGTGGGGATCACGTAGCCGCGCACGTCGTAGACCCGGTAGCGCATCGCGACGTTGGGCGGCAGCGGGTAGGCGAGCGAGAGCGCTTTCTTGACCTCCAGTGCGGCGAAGCGCTCGGGCCGCTGCTTCTGCAGGTAGCGGATCGCCGGCGTGGCCGGCTGCACCGCGTTGCTCTCCTCGATCGCCGGGTTGTAGCCCATCCCCGCCTTGAACAGATCGAGCACCACCAGAGCCACAGCGATCGCCACGAACGCCGCCGCGCCCAGCCGCCCGCGCAACCGCAACACCACCAACACCAGCGCCGCCGCCCCCAGCACCAGCCACTCCAGCAGCGACGCCAGCTTGATCACCGCGGCGGCGCCCGGCGCCGGGTCCTGGAACGCCCAGGCCACCTTGAGCGCCGTCCCCAGGGCGTCCCTGCCGAACTCGCGGTCGGCCAGGGCGATCACCACGGGCAGCGCCAGCAGGCCCGCCGCGATGCCGAGCACCAGGCCGCGGCGCCGGATCGCCGCGTCCTTCGCGGTCAGCTCGTCGAGCCCCCAGCCCGCGAGCACCGCGAGGCAGAGGATCGTGACGACGGCGAAGCGCCCGTTGTTGGTGGCGTCGAAGCCGGGCAGCTTCACCACCAGGTCGTACAGCGGCGGCAGGCCGGTGGCGACCGCCAACGCGGCGGCGCCGACCGCGGCCACCGCGATGCGGGTCCACGACCGGCGCACCACCAGCGCGGCCGCGCCGAGCATAAGCGGCAGGGCCGCGACGTAGTAGGCGCGCTCCTCCAGGCCGGGGCCGAACTGCAGCGCGCCGGCCTTACGCCCCCAGTAGTCGTGCAGGAAGATGCCGAGCAGGTAGCGCGCCGGCTGGTTGAGCAGGTCGGACGCGTCCGCGCGAGCGGTCGCGTCGCTCGAGTGGGCGAGCAGCTCGCCGAACGGGATCAGCGCCACGGCGGCGAGCGCGGTGCCGACCACCAGCGCCGCGAAGAACGTCAGCAGGCGCGGAGCGAGCCGCTGCCGCAGCTCCCGCGAGAGCAGCGTCCGCCCCACCCAGAACAGCCCGACCACCCCCAGCACCTGGAGGCTGGAGGCCGGATGTCCGCCGAGGAACTGCAGGCCCACCACGAGCGCAAGCCCCGCGAACGGCAGCGGCCCCGGCCGGCGCACGCAGCGTTCGCTGAGGAGGCACAGCCAGGGCAGGAACGCCCACACGCTCATGTGCGGCCACGACACCCAGGTGACCGACCAGAGGCTGAAGCCGAACACCAAACCGGTCATCAGCGAGCCGCCGAAGCGCATGCCGAGCGCGCGAGCCAGCAGGAACGCGCCCAGCGCCGCGACGAACAGCTTAAGCGCGGCGACGACCGCCAGCGAGTCCCAGAACGGCAGGATGTACGAAGGGACGCTGAACGGCGAGAACACCGCCGATTGCGGGTCTCCGAGCAGGGAGCGCCCGCTGAGGATGTAGGGGTCCCAGCGCGGGATGTGCGGGAGGACGGCGCGCGTGGCCTGCAGGGCGGGCTGGAACTGCGTAGCGGCGTCGGCCTGCTCCTGGTTCGATCCCAGCCCCGCCACACCGGCCGGCCGCTCGGCCTCCCAGGGCGTGGCCGCCCAGAGGTAGTCGGAGGCCGACAGCGTCCGGCCCGGAGCCAGCCCCGGCGCGAACATGACGAACGCCAGCACCAGGTAGAGCAGCGCCGCCGCGAGAGTCGGATTCCGGGTTGCGCGCTCACGCATGGCGCCTCCAGCCGACCCCGGCAGCCCCGAGGATCGCGATCAGCGCCAGCAGGCTCACGATCCAGCCCGCGCGCCAGCTGGCGGGCTCGTAGCGGAACTCCACCTCGTGCTTTCCGGCCGGCACCGGCACGCCGCGGATCAGGTAGTCGACGCGCTCGATCGGGACGTCCCTCCCGTCGACCGAGGCCTTCCAGCCGGGGAACCAGCTGTCGGTGAGCACGAGCAGCGCACGGCGCTCAGCGTCGGTGTTCAGAACCACGTGCTCGTCCCGATAGCTGGAGATGCGGGCGCTTCCCGCAGCGGACGCGGCGGTCCCTTCGGGGATTCCCGGGATGCGTTTCTCCGTCACCGCCACGCTGCGCGCCGGGAAGTTCGCCGCCGTCACCGCGTCGCGCGCCGCTTCGGCGCTGGGCGCCACCACCTGGCGGTCGACGAGGAAGGCGCGCGGCAGCGCGCTCGGGTTGCGGTAGACGCGGGCGTCGGGGCCGTCGTAGGCGACCTCGAAGCCGCGCAGCGGAGGGTCGCGGCGGTTCTGCAGCAGATCGGTCACTCCCAGCAGCCCGAGCGCCTGCAGCGCGCGCGGCGAGCGGCCGGCGGACTCGGGGCAGAACGCGTAGTTGCAGTCGGGCGACTGGGCGATCACGCGCCGCCAGAGCTCCGCGTAGCGCTCCTCGAAGGGGAAGTCGTAGCCGCGGGCGTCGTAGAGCCCGTAGCGCATCGCCACGTTGGGCGAGATCGGCACGGCCAGCGTGATCGGCGCCTCCGGACGCAGGCCCGCGAAGCGGGCCGGGCGCTGCTCCTGCAGGTAGCGGATCGCCGGCGTGGCCGGCTGCACCGCGTGGCTCTCCTCGATCGCGGGGTTGTAGCCCATCCCGGCCTTGAACAAGTCGAGCACCACCAACGCCAAGGCCAGCCCCGCGAACGCCGCCGTCCCCAAGCGCCCCCGCAGCCGCAACACCACCAACAGCAGCGCCGCCGCGCCCAGCACCAGCCACTCCAGCAGCGACGCCAGCCGGATCTCCGCCACGGCGCCCGGCTCGGGCTCCGCGAACCCCCACGCCACGCGCAGGGCGTCCCCCAGCGCGTCAAGGTCGATGCGCCGCGCCACCCACGCGAACGGGACACAGAACAACAGAGCGCAGGCCGCGAGCGCGAGCCGCCGGCGCCGCTCCGGAGCGGCCGCCCCGGTCAGGTCGTCGAGCCCCCACCCCGCCAGCACCGCCACGCACAGCACCGACACCACCGCCAGCCGGCCGTTCCTGGCCGCGTCGAAGCCCGGCAGCGCCTTGACCACGTCGAAGAAGGGCGGGATGCCGGTGGCCACGGCCAGGGCCACAAGGCCGACGGCGGCCACCACGATCCGCTCGCGGCGCGGCGCCAGCACGAGCGCGGACACGGCCAGCATCAACGGCAGCGCCGCCACGTACCAGGCGTGCTCCTCCAGCGCCGAGGCGAACTCCAGCGGGGCCCGCGACCCACGCCCCCACCAGTCGTGCAGGAAGACGCCGAGCAGGTAGCGCGCCGGCTCGTGGGCGTCGGAGGCGGCGGCGGTGCGCGCTTTGAGGTCGATCGAGTGCGAGAGCAGCTCGACGAAGGGGATCAGCGTGATCGCCGCCAGGGCGCTGCCGGTCACCAGGGCGGCCCCCAGGGTGAACAGGCGCAGGCGCAGGTCGTGCTCGCGCAGCCGCCGCGAGGCGACCACGCGCACCACCCAGAACAGGGCCACCGCCACCATCACCTGGAAGCTCGAGGACGGGTGGCCGCCGAGGAACTGGAGGCCGGTGGCCGCGGCGAGCCCCGCGAAGGGCAGCGGCCCGGGGCGGCGCACGCACAGCTCGGCGAGCAGGCACAGCCACGGCAGCAGAGCCCAGACGCTCATGGTCGTCCAGGACACCCAGGTGACCGACCAGAGGCTGAAGCCGAACACCAGCCCGCACAACAGCGCGCCGGCGAAGCGCAGGCCGAAGGCGCGCGCGAGCAGGAACGCGCCCAGCGCCGCCACGAACAGCTTGAGCGCCGCCGCCACGGCCAGCGAGTCCCAGAACGGCAGCACGTAGGCCGGCACGCTGAAGGGCGACAGGGTGGCGGACTGCGAGTTGGCGTGGAAGGGCCGGCCGCCCATGATGTACGGGTTCCACAGCGGCACGTCCGGCAGCTCGGCGCGCGTGTGCTGGAGGAACGGCTGGAACATGAACACCGAGTCCGTCTGCTCGCGGTTGGAGCCGAGCACCGGCACGTCGGCGGGGCGGCTGGAGTCCCAGGGCGTGCCGGTCCACAGGTAGTCGGACACCGACAGCGTGCGCCCCGGCGCAAGGGCGCCGGCGAACATCGCGAACGAGAGCAGCAGGTAGACGAGGGCGGCCGTCAGCGTGGGCCGCCGGGCGGCCCAGCTAGTAGGGCCAGGCATCCTCGTCGGGCTGGCCGAGCAGCCGGGCCACCGGACGTAGCCGCGCCACGAGCGCGACCTTGATCAGGCCGTTGCGAACGAAGTAGGGCAGGTGGACGGCCTGGCGCAGGGCGTTCTGGAGCCGGGCGCCGGCCGAGAGGTCCTCACGGCGGTACTGCGCGAGCGAGCGGGTGCGCCCGACGTAGCACCACCTGCCCGAGAAGAACAGCAGCCGCAGCTGGGCGAGCATCACGCCGATCGCGTTGTAGGCATCGTGCACGAGCAGTGTGCCGCCCACGGGCACGCGAGCGCCCCAGGCCGCGATGTCGTCGCGGGCGGGGGCGTAGCGGTGGGCGCCGTCCACGTACAGCAGGTCGATCGGGCCGTCCACGTCGCGGTGCGCCTCGTTCGACATGCGGCGGACGTGCCGCACGCGCCCGTTCACACCGGCCCGCTCCAGGTTGGCGCGAAAGCGGTGGTTGTCCGAGTCGCCCCGCTCGGCGTCGGGCGTGATCTCCTGCGGCCCGCGGTCGCCACCGCCGTGCGGGTCGATCGCGACGATCTGCACGCCCTCGGGCGCGGCGCGGCTGAGGACGATCGTGGAGCGCCCTCGGAAGGACCCGATCTCGACGATCTGGCCGGGAGGCTCGACCTGCTTGCCGGCGTGCCATAGCCGGCGCGCCTGGCCCTCGCTGAGCCACCCCTCCACGTCGCCGATGGCGCGGAGAGCGGCCTCCAGGTCCGGCCCGTCAGCGATTCTCGGCCGCCGTGCTTCGGCGTTCATCGTCCCGGCGGCTGTCCGTGCCATGGCCGTTCAGGCTCACGGGCGCGCCGGCGGGCGGCCCCGGCTGCGACTTGCCCGCCACGCGGCGCAGCACCTCGAGGAACGCGCGCGCCGACCTGTCCCAGGTGAATGTGCGCGCGCGGCGCTCGGCGGCCTCGCCGAAGCGGTCGCGCAGGTCCGGCCGCCCGACCAGCCCGCGGACGCGCTCGGCCAGCTCGGCGTTGTCGGCGGCGAGGAAGCCGGTCTCGTCATGGACGATCGACTCGGCCAGGCCGCCGACCGCCAGCGCGGCGCTGGGGGTGCGGCACAGCGCGGCCTCCATCACGGTGAGCGACCAGCCTTCCGACCGGGAGGCCGTCAGGTTGACCCAGGCGCGCCCGTACAGCTCCGCCTTGGTCTCCTCGTCGACGTAACCGTGCATGCGCACCCGGTCGACGAGCGCGCGCCGCTTGATCTCCGCCTCCAGGTCGGGGCGGTGATCGCCCTCCCCGATCACGTCGAGGATCGCCCCCGGCACCGTCTCGAGCACGTCGAACAGCGCCTCGACGTTCTTGTAGGCCTTCAGCCTGCCGACGAAGATCAGGTGCGGCTCCGGAGCCCGCGTGCCGGGTCGGAACTTGCCGGGATCGACGCCCAGGTACTCGACGGTCACGTTCTCGGGTGGGATGCCCTCTCGCGCGAGGTCATCCCGCGCAGACCGCGAGATCGTGAGGAACGGCGTGCGCCGATAGAGCAGCCGCAGCGGCAGGCGCTCGAGCATCCAGAACAGCAGTACGCCGAAGCGGCGGAACTCCTCCAGGTAAAGCTCTCGGTGCACGTGGTGGACCATGGCGACCCTCGGCTTGCGCAGCCACAGCGGCGTCAGGAACGTGATCCCGTTGATCACCTCCAGCACCACGTCCGCGTCGCGGCCGATCCCGCGCATAACCGCCAGGATCCCGCGCGGGAAGACGGTCGAGCGGGTGCCCATGCGGTGCACGATCAGGCGCGGGCCGTAGCGTTCCATCCGCTGGGCACCCGGGTAGTCGCCCGCCACGACGGTCACCTTGTTGCCCCACTCGACCCAGCGGCTGATCTGGGCGTGGAGGTTGGCGCCGTTGCCCCCCGTGTCGTGGTGCGTCCAGTCGCGGTCCGCAAGGACCAGGATGTTCAGCGGTGGTGGATCCGGAGGGGCCGCCATGGGTCGCAAGACGCTAGCGGACCTCAGGGCGGCTTTGCGCAACTGGTGGCGTCGTAGGCGTGTCACCCGTATCGTCTCGGTGGATGCACCCGCGCGTTTGGCTCTTCCTCCCGACCTATAACGAGGCCGAGAACCTCGAGGCGATCGTCAGAGCGACGACCGCCCAGCTCGAGACGGCCGCTCCCGGCGACTGGCGCCTGCTCGTGGTCGACGACGCCTCTCCGGACGGCACCGGGCAGCTGGCCGACCGGCTGGCGACAGAGCTTCCGGGCGTCGAGGTGCTGCACAGGCAGGGCAAGAAAGGCCTCGGGCCCGCCTACCTGGCCGGGTTCGACCACGCGCTCACGCGCGGCGCCGAGTTCGTGATCGTGATGGACGCCGACTTCTCCCACGACCCGCGGCACCTGCCGGCGATGATCGCCGCCGCCGAGCACAGCGACCTCGTGCTGGGGTCGCGCTACGTCACCGGTGGCGAGATCACGAACTGGCCGCGGCTGCGCCGCGTGCTCAGCCGCAGCGGCTCGCTCTACGCGCGCCTGATGCTGGGGGTAAAGGTGCGCGACCTCACCACGGGTTTCCGCTGCGTACGGCGGGGGGTGCTGGAGACGGTTGAGCCCTCGACACTGCGCTCGCAGGGCTACGTCTTCAACATCGAGCTCACCTACCGGGCGCTGTTGGCCGGCTTCAGCGTGAAGGAGATCCCGATCTGCTTTCGCGACCGCGAGGAGGGCGAGAGCAAGATGTCGCTGCCGATCGCGGTCGAGGCGCTGCGGCTCGTGCCCAAGCTGCGCGGCCTGCGCACCGAGGTCGTCGAGCAGCGCTCCAACGGCGCCGTGCGCAGCCGCCGGGTGCGCTGGCGCTCGCCGCGCTGGCCGCGCCGCCGCGAGGGGATCCTGGGAATGCCGGGCGCCGACTCCGCCGGCGATTCAGCGCAGGATCCCGACGAGCACGCCGCCGTCAACGGCGGCGCAGCGCGTACTCGAACCAGGGGTTGAGCTCGAGCAGGCGCCGCTTCGCTTGCGCCTTTGCCCGCTTGTCCGGGTCCGAGACCACCCAGGTGAGGAACCAACCCTGGAGGTTGTCCGGCTCGGCGTCGTTCACGCGCGTCGCCGCCGCGCGGGCCTCGTCGTCACGGCCGGCGGCCGCGAGCAGCTCCCCCTGCCGGATCACCGGCCCCTGATCCGGACTCAGCCGCCCAGCCTTGGCGAGGTCGCCGAGAGCGGCGTTCACCTCGGCCGGCGGGACGGGGCCGGCGCGGGCGCGATCCAGGACCCCGCGGGCGTTGGACTCGAGGGCGAGCGCGCGCACGCCGAGGCCGAGCCATGCCCCGACCAGCAGCGCCAAGACAACCAGCGCAGAGCGGACCGTGAAGTTGTTCACTGGATGCGAGTTTAAGTTGCCTGGTCTACTGTCGCTCCAGATGCGGAGATGGGTGCTAGCGGCCGGCGCCATGGCGCTGCTCGCCCTGCCGACAGTGCTGGCGTTTTTCTCGGGGGGCTTCTTCGACAAGCCGCGCCTTGCCGGCGCGCTCGTGGCGTGGGCGCTCGTGTGCCTGGTCGCCGTGGCCGCGCCGCAGCCACTGCCCACCTCGCTCCCCGGCCGCCTGGCCCTGTTCGGCCTGTTTCTGCTCTGCGCCTGGACCGCGCTCTCCTTCGCGTGGGCGCCACTCGGCGGGCGCGCCGAGGACGACCTGCAGCGGCTGCTGCTCTACCTCGCCTTCATGAGCGCCGCGGTGGCGCTGGTGCGCGGTCCGATCATGCGGCGCCTGCTCGAGCCCGCGGTCGTGCTGGGCGCGTTCGTGATCGTGGCCTACGGGCTCTCCGAGCGCCTCCTCCCGAGCCTGATCGACCTCGCCAGCAGCGGCACCGCCGTGGGCCGCCTCGAGCAGCCGCTCACCTACTGGAACGCGGCAGGGATCCTCGCCGCCGTCGGGCTGGTGCTGGCCGTGCACATCGCCGGCGACCCCGTCCGCGAGCGACCGCTTCGCGCGGCGGCGGCCGCTATGGGAGTCGTGCTCGGGCTGGGCGTCTACCTCACCTACGCACGCGGGGCGCTGGCTGCCGCAGCGGTCGGCCTTGTCGTGCTGCTCGCCCTGGCGCCCGCCGTGCGACCCCAGCTGCGCGCGATCGTCACGATCGTCGTGGCGGCGGCGGTGGCGGCGCTGGTGGCCAACGGCCTCTCCACCGTGAAGTCGCTCTCCGCGCGCGACTCCGGCGAGGGGCTCGAGATGCTCGCTGCGCTGGTCGTGCTCGCGGCCCTGGCCGCGGTGATCGCGCCGCGGACCGCGCGCCGGCCGCTGCGGGTCCCCTCGCTCCCCGTCTCCCGCCCGGCCACCGTGCTGGGCGTCAGCGTGGTCCTGCTCGTCGTCGGCGGCCTCGTGCTCGCGGCCCTGGAGGGCAAGCCGGAGGGCACCTCGCCGGTGCCGGGCGCGACCCCGGCGCGGCTCGCGACCGTGGACAGCAACCGCTACCGCTACTGGGAGGAGGCCGGCAGCACGTTCGCCGAGCACCCGATCGTCGGGATCGGCTCTGGCGGCTTCCAGGTTGAGTGGCTCAAGGTCTACGAGCGCTTCGACGCGTCGGGTGACGCCCACTCGCTGTATCTGGAGACAGCCGCGGAACTTGGCGTGGTGGGCGTCGCTTTCCTGCTGCTCTTCGTAGGTGGCGTCGGCGCCGCGCTGCTGCGGCTCTACCGGACCGACCGCGGCGCGGCCGCGGGGTTGGCCGCCGGCCTGGCGGCCTGGGCCTTCCACGCCGGGCTCGACTGGGACTGGGAGATGCCCGCTGTCACGTTGCCCGCTCTGCTGCTCGCCGCGGGGGCCATCGCCTGGAGCGACCGGCGCAACCCACCGCCGGCCCGCGCGCCCGCGACGGAGGCCGGGGAAGCTGCTCGTGCTCCGGTGACTATCTGCTAGGAATGAGTCGATGCGGATGACCAACCGAGCACTCACGCTGCTGCTGATGCTGGCTCTGACCGTGCCGGTGGCGGCCGCTCCCTCCACCGCGTTCGCGCAGAGCGCCGGGGACGACCAGTACGTGGATCCCTTCCAGGACGACGAAACCGGCAACGGTGACCAGGGCAATACGGGCGGTGACCAGGGCAATTCGGGCGGTGACCAGGGCAATTCAGGCAGTGGCGACGACACGACGACATCCGACCAGACGGCGTCGCAGGACTCCGGCGACACCGCGGGGGTGAACACGTCGGAGGAAGCCGCGTCAAGCGACGCCACCCTGCCCCGCACGGGGTTCCCGCTGGGCGAGCTCGCGCTGGTCGGCGTCATCCTCCTTGGCGGCGGGTTCGCGCTCAGGCGAGCGTGGCCGCTTCCGGGCTAGGGCTGACCCGCCGAAACGGGAACGGGTCCGTGACTCGACGGGAGGCGCCCGTCATCATCGACGCGCGGGCCGCGGCCCGCCGCGAGATCGGCGGCGTGGAGCGCGTCACGATGGAGATGGCCGCCCGCCTGCCGAGGCTGCGGCCGGACCGCTACGCGGTGATGCAGCCGCCCGGGGCCTTCGCCTACAGAGCCGGGCACCTGTGGGAGCAGGCGCTGCTGCCCGCGGCGGCGCGCCAGGCGCGGGTGATCTACTGCCCCGCCAACCTCGCCCCGGCCGTATCGAGCCGCACGGTGGTCGTCATCAACGACCTCGCCGCGCTGCGTCACCCCAGCTGGTACTCCCCCGTGTACGCCTCCTACCAGCAGCAGATCCTGCCGCTGCTGGCCCGGCGTGCCCGCCTCGTGATCGCCCCGTCGGAGTTCTCGCGCCTCGAGCTGGCGGAGGGGCTGGGGCTCAACCCCGAGCGCATCGCCGTTGTGCCGCACGGCGTGGACGGTCGCTTCTCTCCCTCTGCCGACTCGGAGGTGGTACGGCGCGCGTACGGGCTCGAGCGGCCGTACGTGCTCGTGGTCGGGACGCGCATCGCGCGCAAGAACCTGGCCTCGCTGGCCACCGCCCGCGCCCGGCTGCGCGAGCACGGCTTGGAGCTCGTCTCCGTGGGCTCGGGCCGCGCCTACATGCGGCCCGGCGAGGCGCCGCCGATGAGGGCGCTCGGCTACGTGGACGACAAGGACCTGCCCGGTCTCTACGCCGGCGCGCTGGCGCTGACCATGCCGTCGCTCTACGAGGGCTTCGGCCTGCCGGTACTGGAGGCGATGGCGAGCGGAGTGCCGGTCGTGGCCGCCAACCGCACGGCGCTGCCGGAGACCTGCGGCGACGCCGCGCTGCTGGTGGACCCCGACGACGGCGAAGCCCTGGCCGACGCGCTGCTCAAGGTCACCGGCGACGAGCCGGTGCGCGAACGCCTGATCGAGAGGGGGCTGCAGCGCTCGGCGCTGTTCAGCTGGGACCGCAGCGCCCGACTCACCGACGAGGTGATCTCGCAGGTGCTGGAGCAGGACGAGCCGATCGTGCCGCGCCTGCGGTCCACCCCGGCGAACCCGGCGACGCCCCGCACCGGCGTGGCCGTGTCGACGATCATCGTCAACCACGAGCGCCGCGACCTTCTCCAGATCTGTCTCGAGTCGCTGGAGCGGGCGCTGGGCGCCGTGGACGAGAACACCGAGCTGATCGTGGTCGACAACGGCTCGCGCGACGGCTCGGCCGAGCTCGTGCGCGAGCGCTTCCCCGCCGTCAAGGTCGTCGCGCTCGATCGCAACGAGGGCTTCGCCGGAGGCGTCTCGCGCGGCATCGACAAGGCCCAGGGCGAGTGGATCGCCGTCTTCAACAACGACACGACCATCGAGCCGGACGCCGTGGCGGTGATGCTGGAGGCGGGCCGGCTGCACCCGCGCGTCGGGGCGGTGGCCGCGCAGATGCGCTTCGCCGACCGCCGCGACGTGCTCAACTCGGCCGGCCTCGAGCTCGACCGGCTCGGGATCGCGGCCGACCGGCTGGTGGGCAAGCGCGTGGACAACCACGGCCCGCGCATGCCATACGAGGTGTTCGGCGCCACCGGCGGCGCCGCCATCTTCCGCCGGGACATGCTCAAGCAGGTTGGGGGGTTCGACGAGAGCTACTTCGCGTTCTTCGAGGACGCGGACCTTGCCTGGCGCGCGCACTCGCACGGCTGGCGCGCCCTCTACGCGCCCGAGGCGGTCGTGTACCACCACCACTCGGCGACGGCGCAGCACGGCTCGCCCGCCAAGCTCTACCTCGTGGGACGCAACCGCGTGCGCACCCTGGCCAAGAACGCAACGGCCGGGATGCTGCTGGTCAACGGGCCCTGGATGCTGGCGTACGACGCTGCCTACGTGGCCTTCGCCTCCGTGTCCGGCCGGACGCTGGCCCCGCTGCGCGGCCGGCTGCGCGGCCTGCGTGACTGGCGCACCTACCGC
>JACCSF010000070.1 GCA_013813135.1 Thermoleophilaceae bacterium
GACGACAGCCGCGTCACCCGACAGAGGCCGGGTCAGGCACAGCCAGCCAACCGCGAGGTGGGGCCAGTTCAAGGCCGTCGCGGTGCGAGCAAGCCAAGCCATCACTCTCAACGCCTACAATCCCACGAATCAACCAGCGTTGCGACCACCGGTTGAGCCCGCCCAGTACACGAGCCTCGCTTTTGGCAAAACCCTCACCGATGCCGGTGTCCTGGAAGTGGAACTGCCTGCCTATCAGGTGACCAAAGGATTCCTCGCCCAAGCAAAGCTGATCGGCGATCGTAGGCAGGTGAGGAAGCCGAAGCTTCTCGCCCGATGCCGTGACATGCTGGATTTGACGCCCGCAAGCTATGTCTTTCTCTACGACCCGGACGCGGTGCGAATAGTCCCCGCTCTCGCAGTCCTGGCCAATGGCGGCGAGCCACGCAATCTCCACGCGTGGTCGGTCATGGAGTTCTTCTTCGAGCACTTCGCCTGCTTCCTGGGGTGATCGACGCCTGGGTCGCCCGCTAGGACGAATGCTCAGTGAGATGGCCGACGATCTCGACGCCTGGCGTAGGGAATTCCGGGCGGCAAACTGGTTTTCGCTATCGGCTGCGCCTCAGGAGCGGATGGAATAGCCGCGACACGCCGCCCGTTCGGAGGTCCGTCCCCACGATCTTTCGATGGAAGGGGGAGCGCACCGCAGGTGCTGGAGAGAACCGATGGCCGTTGACAACCGAGTGGCGACCCACGCCTGAAAACGTACGGTGGATTCCCGAAACACCGACCTCACGATTATGAGTCGTGCGCCGGCGTGTGAACGGCGGGCTTGAGCGGGCACGAGCGGCCGAGAAACCGCCGCAAAACGAGCCATCCGGCAGAGTGCGGGGTTGACGGGCGACGCCGCCCGTGTGCGCTCTGGTGGACCCGTGGTGGACCCGCTGGAAGTGGGATGAGAGTCTCACGCCGGGGGTGCAGAGAGTCGAGCCTCAGCCTCGGCGAGACCGCGTCAAAGGCGCTCGGGGCTGGGGGCGTCCTCGAGCCACTCGCGCTTCGTCACGTGGTGGCGGACCTGCTCGCCGAAGTCGACTTCGCGGCGCAGATCGCCCAGCAGCCCGTGGCGCTCGGCGACGACGTTGTGCTGGTGGATCGTCTCCAGGTTCTCCTGGCGCGCGGAGATGAAGGCGTCCGCGCCCAGCCGGCCGAAGCGCTCGATCGCCATGCGGATCATCTCCCGCACGCAGTCCTCCACGAAGCGCGGCCGCAGGTGCGCCTTCTCGACCACCTCGACCTCGTCCGAGCGCTTCATCAGCTCGTAGATCTCCGAGCTCATCGCAGACTCCACGACCTCGAGCAGCGTCTCCTCCTCCACCGTCTCGCTGCATGCCTCGGGGCAGCCGACGTGCAGCGTTCCGATGCCGCGCTGGTTGTGGGTGGCCACCGGCACCGCCTCGAACACGCGCCCGATCTCGTCGTCGGTGAAGCCGCCATCGCGCAGCCGCTCGTGCGAGCGCTCCATCACCATCTCCTGCGCGCAGGGGCAGGCCGTCATGCCCTGAGCCTCCACGCCGACGAGGCGGCGCGTGCCGTGCGCCGAAGCCACGGCTGAGCCGAACAGGGTGTAGATCTCCTGGGTCGGCGTTCCGGAGGCGGGCGCCGGCTTGTGCTCCGGGTAGCGGGCCGCGATCGTGACCTCGGCGCGGCGGCCGGCCTGGCGGTCGCGCACGCGCTCCGCGATGTGGGAGGCGAGCGTCTCGGCCTTGAAGGCCTCGCCCAGAACCACCTCGTCGATCGCCTCGTTGACGATCTCCTCGAAGCGCGACATGTGCGCACCCTTCTGCTCCGGCCCCAGGTCGACGAAGCACTCGAGCTCGGCGTAGAAGAGCTGCTCGCTCCCGTTGGAGCGGACGCGGACGACCTTCTCGACGCCCGTCACGCCCACGCGCGAGAGACTCACCTCGGTCGAGGGCCGCCGGGCCTGGACGTCCCCGCGGCGGAGCGTCGTTGGCTGGGTCATGGCGCGGCCAACGATATCGAGCGGGCCGCGAGGCAATCGCAGATCGAGGAGCTCTCCGCCCGGATCAGGGGGGAGATCGCCCCCTTCGAGCCCGCGGTTGAGCTCTTGCGCATGATCCCCGGCGTCGAGCGGCGCGCCGCCGAGGTGCTCGTCGCGAGATCGGCACCGACATGAGCCGCTGCCTGACCGCCGAGCACCTCGCCTCCTGGGCCGACACCTGCCCCGGCCAGCTCGAGTCGGCCGGCAAGCGCCCCGCGCCTTCCGCAAGAGCTGCCGCACTGGGTAAGCCGGCCTGCTGCTTGGCGCTCGCCGAGCCAGCTCCCCGCGGATGTGGCGCCGCGGCGCCCAAGAATCGAGGCGTCCAGTGTTCGACGGGCGTCAGACTGCGACATGACTTGGGCTCCGGGTCAGAGGTGATGCAGGTACTCGGCGATCTCCCAATCCGAGACCCAGGCCCGGTGGCGCTCGATCTCGAAGCGCTTGACCGCGAGGAACGTCTTGACGATCTGCGGGCCGAGCGCCCGGCGCAGGACCGTGTCGCCCTCGAGCGCCTCGAGGGCTGCGTCCAGCGAGGCGGGCAGGGCCGGGCCGATCAGCTCGCGGTCCGCGCGGTATGCGTCACCGTCGACGGGCCGCGGCGGGGTCAGGCCCTCCCGCACGCCGTGCGCACCGGCGGCCAGCACTGCGGCGATCGCCAGATACGGGTTCGCGGCGCCGTCGGCGACCCGGATCTCGATGCGCGTGGCGCCGCCGCGCTCCGGCGGGATGCGGATGAACGTGGTCCGGTTGTCCCAGCCCCAGTTCGCGTGCGTGGGCGCCAGCGAGTCAGGCCGGATGCGCCGGTAGGCGTTGATGGTGGGGTTGAGGAACGCCATCAGCCCCGCGGCGTGGGCGAGCACGCCGGCCGTGAACGCGCGCAACTCGGCGCTGACGCCGTCCTCCTCCCCCGGCGCGTCGAACGCGTTGCGCTCGTCCCGGTTCAGTGAGACGTGGAGATGGGTGCCCGAGCCACCCTGGTCGTTGAAGGGCTTGCCCATGAACGTGGCCACGAGGCCGTGCTGCGCCGCGATGTCCTTGACGGCCGACTTCAGGCGGAACGCTCGATCGGCGGCCCGCAGCGCATCGGTGTGGCGCAGGTTGATCTCGTACTGGCTGTTCATGAACTCGTGGTTGACGGCGAAGACCTTCAACCCGAGCTGCTCCAGCGCCTCGGTCATCCCCCGCACGACGCCGTCGGGGTCCGCCTGCGGCCCGACCGTGTAGACCATGCTCGGCTGGTCGACGCTGCGCCGGATGCCCTGTGTTGCGGCCGGATCGCGCTGGACCAGGTAGAACTCGAGCTCGGGACCGACGATCGGGTCCAAACCGATCGCCCTCAGGTCCTCCACGGCCTGGCGCACGGTCCCGCGCGGGTCAGGGATGGGCGTTCCGCCCGCGGCCGGCTCGAGATTCGCCAAGCAGCACGCCACCCCCGGCTCCCAGGGCAGCGTCGTCATGGTCGACATGTCAGGACGGGCGATGAAGTCCGGATAGCCCTCGTCGCCGCCGACCACGGGCGTGTGGCGCAGGTCGGTGCCCATCACCGCCGCGCAGAAGCACAGACCCTTCTCGATGACGTGGTCGAACGCCGCGATCGGTAGGTCCTTGCCACGGGCGACGCCGTGGAGATCGGGGTACAGCACGCGGACCAACGTCACCGGCGTGCCATCAGGGCCTTCGGTGGTTTCCCGGCCGGCGATCGCCGCGGGCCGGGAGTCGGTGTGCAAGGGGTTCTCCTCGATCAAGCTCGAGTACGGGTCCGCTGCCAGAGATCAGACCGGCCGGAACCGGCCGGCGGAAGGGGCGACCATGTCGGGGGAAGTAGGCTAGGCAAGGCGGATGCTCCTGGCGCCGTGCATGCGCAGGTGGTCCAGCGCGGTGCCGCTCGCCTCGCTCAGGCGCAGCCGCTCGACGAGCGGTGCGTAGCGCCCCCCGGCCAGGCCGTCCGCCAGCAGCGCCGCGCCCTCCGCTGCCGTCTTGGCGCGCGTGCCCAGCCCGTTGGCGGCCCGGACGGTTGCCACACCGGCGAGCCGTTCGGTCAGCGCGTCAAGCAGGCCGGGAGCGCGCGCCAGGCGCCCGGCGACGAGAATCTCGCGCGGCGCGGGAACCGAGACCGTCAGGGCGAGCGCGGCCTTCACCGCGCCCTCCTCGAGCGCGAGCCATCCGTCGCGGTGGCGGGGATCGCCGCGCAGCGCCTCGAGCGCCCCGGGCGCCGAGAGGTCCAGCTCCCCGCGCGGGTCAAGCGCCCCACCGCTGAAGACTGTCTCCTTGGAGAGTCCCGCGCCCAGCAGGTAGGCCGCCTCCGCGTCGAGCGCCCCGCATGAGCGAGCCCCGATCGGGGCGCAGGAGCCGCCGAGCCCGTCGACGATCCGCCCGTGCTCGATCGCGAGCGCGGCGCTGAAGGCGCCGCCGAGCTCGAGCATGATGAACGAGGTCTCCTCGTAGGCCAGGCCAAGCCGGCCGGCCTGGTCCGCGATGCACAGCGCCGCGCTGGCGACCTTGTCTGCGGTCCCGAGGTCGATGCGGTTCCACTTGCGGTACTCGGGAACCGTGGGCAGGTGGATCGCTCCCGGGCCGAAGACGAGTGGCAGTCCGGCGCCGATGAGCGCGCGGATCATCGCGCGCATGCCGCCGATGCCGGCGCGCGCGCCCGCTTGATCGCTCCGCAGCAACAGCATGAGGGCCAACTCGCCCTCACCGACCCGCTCGCCCGGAACGAGCGGCAGCCCGTAACCGGCGGGACCGAGCACGAGGTCGAAGGGGCGGTGGGCCACGAGCGCATCGACGAGCGGTGCCGGGTCGAGCGCCAGATCGGCCGATCGGAAGCTCTGGTCGAGCAGCACCTCTCCGCCGTCGAGCGCGCACACGTCGATGGAGACGGTCCCGGGGTCGACGCCGGCCACCCGCGGACCGGGCGTCGACTCAGACGATCTCTTGGGCCACGGCGTAGACGCCATCGGCGTTGAGCACGAGGTCGTTGCGCTCGAAGAGCCGGCGCACGCAGGCCTTGTGCGTCTTCATCTTCTGGCCGCCGACGGCCAGCGCGCCGAGGACGAGCTTCCCCTCCCGCTCGACAAGATCATCCGTGGCCTCGGTGCCCTCGATCCCGAGCGGCTCCGCAGCGTTGTAGTCGGCCAGCAGCTCGATTGTGGGACTGGCGCTCCACACCGCCTGGCGCAGCAGCTGCACGCCCGCCGGCCCGGCGGCCAGGACGATGTTCGCCCCCTCCAGTGCCGCCTCCATCTCGGCCCGGTCGGCCGGCTCGAGCGCGTTGACCCCCAGCCGCTCGGCGACCGCGAGCCCGCGAGGCCTGTGGTAGGAGTCGGTGTCCAGGACGTCGGCCGGGATCGTCGCCGCGAGGACGTCGCAGCCCTCCTGGATGAGCAGCGTCGCGGAGCGCAGTCCGACAGGCCCGACGCCCACGATCACTGCGCGGCGGCCCCGCAGGTCGCGATCCTTCGCGATTCGCGCGATGGCGGTGGCTGCCGTCGTGTTGCAGCCGTTGGAGTCGAGCATCGCCGACAGGCGAAAGGGACCGAAGTAGGCGGCCTGCACCTCGTCGAGAACCTTCTCGCCCATGGCCACATCCGAGCCGCCGACCCAGACGGCCATCGAGGAGAGGTCGCCGGGAGCGCGCGTGAAGAACGCTCCCTGCACGAGCCCGCGCACCGCCTCCGGCGTCACGCCGCCGTGGCTGAG
>JACCSF010000078.1 GCA_013813135.1 Thermoleophilaceae bacterium
GGCTGGGCGCGGCCGGCGGGGGCGTCACCGTCGGCCGCGCGATCGAGAAGGTGGAGCGCTGCGCGGCCGTCCTGGAGCGCGTGCCGGCTGGGGAGCTGGCCGATCCGGGGGACGTGCGCGACCTCTCCTTCGGCGGCAACGCCAAAGCCCTCTGCACCGAGGTCTGCGTGGAATACGGCGAGGCTCTGGCCGCCTACGCCGCGCTCTGCAGCGAGCTCAAGGAGCAGCGCGACCACACTCTCCTGCGCGTGCTGCTGGACCTCTACGGCGACCGGTACGAGGCGGGCAAGCGGGCCCGGTCGGCGCTCGACTTCGAGGACCTCGAGCTGCTGGCCCGCGACCTGCTGGCGGAGCACGACGGCCTGCGCCAGCAATACGCGGAGCGCTTCGCGCACGTGCTCGTGGACGAGTTCCAGGACACGAATCTGCTGCAGAACGAGTTGCTCGAACACCTGGAGCGCGACAACCTGTTCCGGGTCGGCGACGAGAACCAGTCCATCTACGGCTTCCGCAACGCGGACGTGGAGGTGTTCCGCGACCACTGGGCCACCGCTGCCGCCGACGGCCGGGTCGAGAGCGTCACGGTGAATTTCCGCAGCCGCGGCGAGGTGCTCGAGGCGATCGATCGGTGCTTCGAGAACGCCCTACCGGACGGCTTCGAGCCTTTGCAGGAGGCCGAGGCCGCGCGGGCCGCGAAGCCGCGCGTGGAGCCGTCCGTCGAGTTGCTCGTCACGGACAAGGACAAGGCGCGCTGGGATGCGGCGCTCGGCACCGAGGACCCGTTCGGCGCAGCCATGCACGCCGCCACCCCGTGGCGCGCGGCCGAGGCGCGGCTCCTCGCGAAGCGAGTCGGGGAGCTGCACTCCGAGGGCGGCTGGGAGTGGCGCGACATCGTCCTGCTGTTCCGGGCAACCACGAGCATGAGCTTCTACGAGCGCAGCCTCGAGGAGCGCGGGATCCCCACCCACGTGGTGGGCGGGCGTGGCTACTGGGCCCAGCAGCAGGTCACAGACCTGCGCCACTGGCTGGCGGCGCTCGCCAATCCGCTCGACGAGCTCGCTCTCTACAGCGTCCTGGCCTCGCCGTTGGCGGGCCTGTCTCTCGACGCGGTGGCGCTGATCGGGCTCGAGGCCAGGCGCTTACGGCGCGACCCCTGGTGGCTGCTCCACCGCTCCGACGAGCTGCGCGAGCTGCTTTCTCCCCGCGACCACCGCCGCGCCGCGGCGTTCGTGGAACTGTTCGCGGCCGAGCGCCGTGCCGCCCCGCAAGTGTCGCTCGAGACGCTGATCGACCGCGCGGTCACGAGCACCGGATACGACCGGCACATCCTGTCGCTGTCGGCCGGGACGCGCCGCATGGCGAACGTGCGCAAGCTCATGCGCATGGCGCGTGAGTACGAGGCCGACGAGGGACGCGATCTGCGCGGCTTCATCGACACGCTCGCCGAGCGCGACGAGGTCCAGCCGCGCGAGGGCGAGGCTCCCCTGGAGGCCGAGGCACTCGACGCTGTGCGGCTGATGACGGTGCACCGGGCCAAGGGCCTCGAGTTCCCGGTCGTGTGCGTGGCAGACCTCGGGAAGGACGGGCGCGAGGACTACGGGCGGCTGCGGATCTCCGACGACGGCATGGCCGGCCTGCGGTTGGCCTCGCTCGACGGCGCCAGCCTCGACAGCGCGCGGCTTGCGGAGATAAAGCAGCACGAGACCAAGGTGGGCGAGGAGGAGGAGCGGCGGATCTTCTACGTGGCCGCCACGCGCGCGCAGGAGCACCTGGTGCTGAGCGGGGCGACCGACCTCGAGAAGCGGCCCGAGCCCGGTGACATGAAGGAGCCGATGCGCTGGCTCGCGCGCTACCTGCCCGAGTCGGGAGTGCGCCGCACGGAGCTCACGCCGGCGACTGCGGAGGAGCTGCTGCCGGCGGCCGATCGCGTCCCAGCGCTCGCGGAGCCCGAGCCGGTCGGCGGCAACGCTCAGCCGGAGCTGGGGTTGGGCACGCTGCCGGCGCCGCGCGCACTGCCGGTCAGCCGGCTCTCCTACAGCGGGCTGGAGGCCTACCGGCGCTGTTCGTATCGCTTCTACCTCGAGAAGGCCCTGCACCTGCCGGGCGTCGAGTCGCCGTTCGCACCCGGCGCGCTGCCCGAGGCGGGGCTCGGGGCGCGCCTGCGCGGCACGCTCGTGCACGCGCTGCTCGAGCGGCTGGACTTCGGGCGGCCGCTGGTACCGGCCGAGTCCGAGGTCGCCGCGCTGATCGAGGGGCACGGCGCCACGGTGCGGGCCGAGGAGGTCGCCGACCTGCTCGACATGGTCGAGCGGTTCGCCGCGTCGGAGTTGCGCGAGCGTATTGCCCGCGCCGCTCGTGTCCGCACCGAGCTGCCCTTCGCCTTCACGCTGGCGCCCCCCGGGGCGGGCGGGCGCAGTTTGCTGGTCAACGGCGTCGTCGACGTGCACGCCGCCGCAGCGGATCGCCTGCTCGTGGTCGACTACAAGAGCGACGCGCTGGAGGGGCGCGACCCCGTCGAGCTGACCGCCGAGTCGTACTCCACGCAGCGGCTCGTCTATGCGCTCGCGGGGCTCCGCGGCGGCGCGCAGCAGGTGGAGGTCGTCCACTGCTACCTGGAGCGGCCCGAGCAGCTGGCGGTCGCGACCTGCGCCGCCGCGGACGCCGACCGGCTGGAGGCGAAGCTGCTCGAGCTCGCCGCCGGCGTGGTCGAGGGACGCTTCGTGCCCAGCGCCACACCGCACCTGGAGCTGTGCGGCGACTGCCCGGGACGCTCCGCGCTCTGCTCCTGGGACGAGCAGCACACGCTCCAGCCGGGCTGATTTGCCGAAGCACCCGGCTCGGCCGGGTGCGCACGGGCGGTTTCGTTCTTTCCGTCAGGTGCCGCACCTACTCTGCGGCTGACCGTTGTGCGAAACCGAAGGAGAGCGAGGGCAGATGCCTCTCTGCTTCATCGAGCCACAGGAAGCGATCAGGGTCGTCGCCGAGAGCGTCGGCCGCGAAGCACGCCGCCAGCTGCTCGGCGAGGTGGTGCGGGCGTGGGTCGACGAGATCCCCGACGACGAGCTGCTGGTGCACTACGCCAAGGCCGTCGAGGAGCTCGACGACGACGACCTGTCGATCCTCGCCGCGTGGCACGCTTCCCTCGAGGTCGGGCAGCCGATCGCCAACAAGGAGTTCCTGCTCGGTGCCTTCACCGGGCTCGGCGAGCATCGCCGTGAGGCGCTTCGGATCGCTGCCGGGTTCAAGGGCGAGGACGCCTTCGAGGCGGGCGTCAGCGAGGAGCAGGCGCTCGACACCGTGCTGCCGTGGCTCTCGCCCGCCAGGCTGCGGCAGCTCGCTGCCGAGGCGGTGGAGCTGTATTGCTGGGACCGATTGGGCTCGGACAACTAGCCCTTCTGCTGGTCCTCGCCGGCGCGCTCTCCGGCTGCGACGCCTCCGATCTGGACAAGCCCTCCGCGGCCGCCCGGCCCGGTGACCGGGTCGCCGCGCGGGTCACCGAGCACACGGACGGCGACACGCTCTGGCTGTCGGGCATCGGCAAGGTGCGACTGATCGGGGTGGACACACCCGAGGTCTACGGGGAGGTGGAGTGCTTCGGCCGCGAGGCCTCGGCGTTCGTGAAGCGCCTGCTGCCGCTCGGCGCCAGGGTTCGCTATTCGCTCGACACCGACGAGCGCGACCGGTACGGGCGGGCGCTGGCGTACGTGTACACCGATGACGGGCGCTGGTTGAACTTGCTGCTGGTCGAGCGCGGCTATGCCCAGCCGCTCACGATCCCGCCGAACGACCGCCGGGCGGTAGGTAGGTCCGGGCCTGCCGAGAGGCTGTGGGTGTCAAAGCTCACGACCTTCTCGGAGGCCCGGAATGCGACACGCTAACGCTCCGTTCACACAGACCGGTCGGCTGCGCATGGTCTTG
>JACCSF010000120.1 GCA_013813135.1 Thermoleophilaceae bacterium
GCCCGGTGTCGATCACAGGGCGGCAGCGCTGCGCCGCGGCGCCGGCGGGCACGAGCGCGAGCACCGCGAGAGCGGCCGCGAAGGCGATGGCGGCTCGCGCCGTCAGGTGTCCCCCGAGAGCTCCAGCACCGCGAGGAAGGCCTCCTGGGGCACCTCCACCCTGCCCACCTGCTTCATGCGCTTCTTGCCCGCTTTCTGCTTCTCGAGCAGCTTGCGCTTGCGCGAGATGTCGCCGCCGTAGCACTTGGCGATCACGTCCTTGCGCATCGGCTTGACCGACTCGCGCGCGATGATCTTCGAGCCGATCGCCGCCTGGATGGCGACCTCGAACTGCTGGCGCGGGATCTGCTTGCGCAGCCGCTCGGTGAGGTTCCGCCCGGCGTCGTAGGCCTTGTCGCGGTGGACGACCATCGAGAGGGCGTCCACCGTGTCGCCGGCGAGCATGATGTCGAGCTTGACCAGGTCGGACTCGCGCATGCCGAGCAGCTCGTAGTCGAGCGACGCGTAGCCCTTGGTCTTGGACTTGAGCTGGTCGAAGAAGTCGAGCACGATCTCCGCCAGCGGCAGGTCGTAGTGGAGCTGCACGCGCTCGCGCGACAGGAACGTCATGTCCACGTGGGTGCCGCGCCGCTCCTGACATAGCTCCATCACGGCGCCGACGTGCTCCTTGGGGGTGAGGATCGTGGCCCGGATGTAGGGCTCGCGGATCGCCTCGATCGTGGAGCGGTCCGGCATCTCGCTCGGCGAGTGCACGAGCAGCTCGCTGCCATCCGTGCGCGACACCTCGTACTCGACGGTGGGAGTGGTGGCGAGCAGCTCGAGGTCGTACTCGCGCTCGAGGCGCTCGCGCACGATGTCCAGGTGCAGCAGGCCGAGGAAGCCACAGCGAAACCCGAAGCCGAGCGCGGTGCTGGTCTCGGGCTCCCATGACAGCGCCGCGTCGTTCAGGGAGAGCTTCTCGAGCGCGTCGCGCAGGTCGGGAAACTGGTCGGTGTCGACCGGGAACAGCCCGCAGAAGACCATCGGCTTGACCTCGCGGTAGCCCGGCAGCGGCTCGTGGGCCGGCCTGGCCTTCGCCGTGAGGGTGTCGCCGACGCGCAGCAGCGACACGTCCTTGATGCCGGTGATCAGGTAGCCGACCTCGCCGGCGTGGAGGGTCTCTACCGGGGTCATGTCAGGGCCGAAGAAGCCGATCTCGTCGGCGTCCGCCTCCGTGCCGGTCTGCATGGCCATCAGCCGGTCGCCCTTGTGCAGGGCGCCGTCGACCACGCGCAGGTAGGCCACGACGCCCCGGTAGGGGTCGAACTCGGAGTCGAAGATCAGCGCCCGGGCGGGGTCGCTGGAATCGCCTCTTGGCGGCGGGACGCGGGCGACGATCGCCTCCAGCAGCTCCTCCACCCCGTCGCCCGACTTGGCGGAGATGCGCAGCGCCTCGTCCTCGCCGAGCAACTCGTGAATCTCGCCGGCCACGCGCCCGGGCTCGGCTCCCGGCAGGTCGATCTTGTTGAGCGCCGGAATCAGCTCCAGCCCGGCGTCGACGGCCAGGTAGGTGTTGGCGACGGTCTGCGCCTCCACGCCCTGGCTGGCGTCGACCAGGAGCAGGGCGCCGTCGCAGGCGGCCAGGGAGCGGGAGACCTCGTAGGTGAAGTCCACGTGGCCGGGGGTGTCGATCAGGTGGAGGCGGTAGAGCTTGCCGTCGCGCGCGGTGTACTCCACGCGCACCGCCTGGGCCTTGATGGTGATGCCGCGCTCGCGCTCGAGGTCCATCGAATCGAGCAGCTGCGGGCGGTGGTCGCGCGGATCGACGGCGCCCGTGATCTCCAGGATGCGATCGGCCAGCGTCGACTTCCCATGGTCGATGTGGGCGATGATCGAGAAGTTGCGGATGTTGCTCGCGGGCGCTGCCATGCGGTCTTCGAGTATGGCGATCCGCGGCGAATCGTTCAGACTGACGATCGGACTCGTGGGAAGCAGTGACATCGATGTGGTGAAGGCCGTGTTCGCGGCCTTCACCGAGCGCGACGTGGAAGGGGTGCTGGCGCACGCCGACCCCGACATGCTGTTCAGCCCCGTCACCGGCGACTACGCCGGACGGACGGAGCCGTACCTCGGCCACGACGGCCTGCGGGAGTACTTCCGCGACATCGCGTCCGTGTGGGACGAGCTGCGCATCGTGCCGAGCGAGTTCCGCCAGGACGGCGACACGATCCTCGTCACCGGCCGGATCAGCGCCCACTCCCCGGCCCGCATCGTGGCCGGCTCGACCGGATGGATCTGGCGCCTGGCGGGCGGTCTAGTCGTCTACGCCCGCGTGTACCCCTCGGCGGCCGACGCGATGGCGGCGTTCGAGGGCCGGGGCGCCTGAGCGGCCGCTTGTCACCGGCGCGTGCGCATTGGGTATGCGCGACCCGGGGGCCCACACGCCGATGGTCCCGAGGATCCGCCCGGGCCTCGTCTTGGGGGAGTGCGGGCTCCCCGCCACCAGCGAGTACTGCAGCACCGAGCGGTGCTGGAGCCGCAACGCCCGGTTGAGGCACTCGATCTGCTCATCGACATCCATCGTCTCCTCGGCCATGAAGCGGCTCTTACCCCTCCGACCGCCCGCGGCTAACGAGCAGGCGCTTGATTTGCATGGCCTCGGGCACCCGCAGCGCCCAGACCGTGGCCGCGTACACGGCGAAGCCAGCCGCGAGCGCGGACAGCACGGCCACCGCCTGCCCGACCAGGCTGCGGCCGAGGGCTGAGTCCAGGCCGTACCAGACGCCGTAGGCGACACCGCCCAGCAGCGCCGCGGCGATCAGCATCCGCAGCGCCGCGGCCAGCGTGCGGGCGCCCTCCACCCCGCCGAGGTCGCGGCTCAATAACCACCCCTGCGCCAGGCACATCGTCACAGTCCCGACCACAGTGCCGAGCACGATCCCCGCGATCTCGAAGGGCCCGTAGAGCGCCGCCGCCAGCGCCGCGTTCACCAGCAGGTTCAGGCCCGCGAGCGCAGTCGTGGCCCACGGCCGCTGCAGGCTGAAGAACGTGCGCGAGAAGAGCAGGCTGACTCCCTGGAACGGCAGCGAGATCGACCACCAGACCATGGCGGTCGAGGTGAGGTCGGTGGCCTGGGCGTCGAAGGCCCCGCGCTGGTAGATCAGCCGCGTGATCGGCTCGGCCAGGACCGCCATCGCCACCGCGCTCGGGATCAGGAGCAGGCAGATCTGGCGCACCCCGTTGCCCATCGTGCGGCGCAGGTCGTCGCGGGCCCCGCGGGCGGCGAAGCGCGACAGCGTGGGGAACAGGATCGTCGCGATCGAGATCGAGAACAGCCCCTGCGGCAGCTGGTAGATGCGGAATGCCTTGTCGATCGCGGCCGGGGCCTGGTCCGACACGAGCGTGCCGAACAGCGAGTTGATCAGCAGGCTGAGGTTGATCAGCCCCAAGGCGATCGTCACCGGCAGCATCAGCTTGAGCACCCGGCGCACGCGCTTGTCGCGCCAGTCGAGCCGGAAGGTCAGGCTTCCGCCGCGGCCACGCAACCACGGCAACGGCAGCAGGAACTGGACCACCGTCCCGACCAGGATGCCGATCGCGTAGGCGTAGATCTCGTCCTCCTCCGGCAACACCGGCACGAGGCCCGCGAGCGCCGCGATGATCACGAGGTTCCAGGCCACCGGGGCCAGCGCCGGCACGGCGAAGTGCTCGAAGGAGTTGAGCATCCCGACCACCAGCCCCGACAGGGCCAGCAGCATCACGATCGGGAACATCAGCCGCGACAGCTCGATCGTGAGGTCGCGCAGAGCCGGCTGGTCGTCGAAGCCCGGCGCGAACAGGCTCATGATCGGGTCCGCGAGCAGGATGAACAGCGCCGTGATCGCCCCCAGCACCAGGCAGATCAGGAAGAACAGGCTCGACGCGACGCGGAAGGCCTCCTTGCGCTCGCCCTTTTCGAGCAGTTCCGTGAAGACCGGCACGAAGGCGCCCTGCAGCGCCGAGTCGGCGAACAGGGCGCGGATCAGGTTCGGCACCTGGAAGGCGATCGTGAACGCCGACATCGCCCCTGTGACGCCGAAGTAGCTCGCCGCCACCACCTCGCGGGCGAGCCCCAGCAGGCGCGAGAGCCCAGTGGCGAACGAGAAGAAAGCGGTGTTGCGGGCGAGCCGGCGGGCGTGGCCGGGCCGGTCGGGAGCGGTTGCCACGCGCTACACTGGGCCTCCGCCGCGCCGGAGTACCGGGCGCGGCGTCGGTGCGTATATGGCCAACATCCCTTCACAAGAAAAGCGGATCCACCGGGCGGAGCGCGAGCGGCTGGAGAACCGCCGCCGCACGTCGCAGGTAAAGACGTGGTTCCGCCGCCTCGAGTCGGCGGTCGGCGAGGGCGACGGCGCGACGGCCGATCAGGAGCACCGCAGCCTGGTCTCGCGGATCGATCGGGCCGTGAAGTCGGGGGCCCTTCACCGCAACAACGGCGCACGCAAGAAGGCGCGCGCCGCGCGTATCCGTTCGCGCCTGTCTTAACGGTTCCTCTACACCGGCCACCGAACGGGATAGGCTGCCGCTCGCGATGGAGAGCGACCTCTCGCGGCGGGAGTTCCTCGAACGTACGGCCTTGGCTGCCGGCGTTGCCGGGAGCGCCGCGTTGCCCGCCTCGACGATCCTGGCCGAGGCCGCCGAGGCCAACTGGTGGCGCAATCCGCTGCCGCCCCCGCGCAACATCGAGATCGACCACTTCGTCATCTTGATGATGGAGAACCGGTCGTTCGACCACTACTTCGGCTGGCTGCGCGAGGCCGACGCCAGGCAGAACCAGAGCTACCCGGACCCCGAGGGCGAGCAGGTCGCCACGCGCCACTTCTCGACGCTCGGCAGCGGCGGCGTCCAGTTCAAGGGCTGCGGCCACCCCGACCCCGGTCACGGCTGGGACTCCGGCCGCGCGCAGCTGAACGGCGGATTCCTGGCGCCCGGCTCCGGCAACGACGAGTTCGCGCTCACCTACTTCAACCAGGGCGAGCTGGGCTTCATCCACGAGGCGGCCCGGAACTACACGACCTACGACCGCTACTTCTGCTCCCTGCTCGCCTCGACCTGGCCGAACCGCTTCTACAAGTGGTCGGCGCAGTCGGGCGGGCTCAAGACCAACACGCTCGCGCCGGGCGGCAACAACTGGGAGACGATCTTCGACCGCGCGATCGGCCAGGGGCTGAGCGCGCGCTACTACGCGTCCGACCTGCCCTTCGCGGCGCTGTTCGGCGCGCGCGCCGGCGCCTGGATCAATCCGATCGCGCGTTACTACACCGACTGCGCGGCGGGCACGCTGCCGAACGTCACGATCGTCGACCCGCCCTTCCGCGACGGCGGCGGCGGCGACGGGCTGTCGGCCGACGAGCATCCGCTCGGCGACGTGCGACTCGGCCAGGCGTTCATGGCCGACGTGGTCAACGCCTTCGTGCGGTCGCCCAACTACCAGCGCGGCGCACTGTTCGTGATCTACGACGAGTGGGGCGGGTTCTTCGACCACGTGCGCCCGCCGCACGTGCCGGACGACCGCGCGAGCATCGACCTCAACGAGGACTTCGGCCAGATGGGGTTCCGCGTGCCGGCGGTCGCGATCTCGCCGTTCGCGCGCCGCGCGAAGAAGCGCTGGCGCTGGGAGCGCGACAGCGGCGGATGGGGCTACAACCACTTCAACGTCGACCACGGCCTCTTCGGCCACGAGTCGATCCTCAAGTTCATCTCGTACCGCTTCGGTCTGGGTGACCTCAACACGCGCATGCGCTACGCGAACAACATCGGGCGCAGCTTCGAGTGGTGGCGGCCCGACTTCGAGATCCCCGCGCTGCCCGACCCGCCGCAGATCGTGACCCAGCCGTGCGCGCTCGGCGGCGGCGACGTGATGGACAGCCAGCAGGCCCACGCGAGCGACCTGGCGGACATCGAGAGGGTGGCCGAGCGCTACAGGCTGCCCGTGTACGAGGGCAAGACCGGCGACATCTTCACCCTGCCGGACTCGATCAAGAAGGGCATCGAGGCAGCACCGCGCTGACGTAGTCTCCGCGCCCATGGCCCGGCGACCAGGAACCTGCCTCGGGCGCGGGCGCCTAGAACACCCGCTCGACCAACAGGACGTCGCGCCACTCACCGTCGAGGCGACCGTGGCGGAGGTGCAGGCCGACCTCCCGCCAGCCACAGCTCTTGACCAGGCGGGCGCTGGCGGCGTTGTCGGCGAACAGGTTGCCGACGAGCTTCCAGTAGTCGAGCTCGCGGGCCTGTTGCTCGAGGGCGTTGAGCAGGGCGCGGCCGAGCCCCCTGCCGCGCGCCGCGGCGCCGACGTATACCGAGACCTCGCCGACACCGGCGTAGGCCGCCCTCTCGCTGTAGGCGAGCATGCGCGCCCACCCGAGCACCCGGCCTCCTTCGTCGGCCACCAGCAGCGGCAGGCGCTCGCCGGCCATGAGCCAGGCGTGGACGTCGGCGGTCTCGCGCGGCTCGGTCTCGAACGTCGAGGACCGCTCCTCGATGCCCTGGTTGTAGATGGCCGCGACGGCCTCGGTATCGGCTGCGACGGCGGGCCGGATGGTCGCCGCCGTGCCGGCCGGCGGCCCGCTCGCCACCGTCTTACCCCGCGGCGCGAGCCAGCGCGAGCGAGAAGGCGGTGTCCTCGTCGAGCTGGACGTCGCCCCCGCCACGCATGTCGATCTCGAGGTCGGCGAACACGCAGATCGCACGCTCCAGCGCGGCACGGTCGGCTTTCTTGGCGCGTGCCACCGTCTTCTTGACCAGCCAGGGCGGCGCCTTGAGCGCCTCGCCGACCTTGCCCTCCGGGACACCGCGATCGAGCAGCGAGGCCGCGCGGTGCACCTCGCGCAGGCGGCGGACGACCGGGAACACGAGCCGGCCGGGCCGCTCGCCGTGCGACTCGAGCTGCTCCGCCAGCGCGAGCGTGGCGCGCAGGTCGCCCGCCACGAGGGCGTCGGCGAGGTCGTACGCCTGCGGCGACGTGTCGCGCGCCGCCGTCGCCTCGACGTCGGCCGTCGTGACGTTCGCGCTCGGGTGGACCGCGAGCGCCAGCTTCTCGAGCTCGCGCGACAGGCGCTGCTGGCTCGTGCCCACCAGCCCGACCAGCTCTTTGGCTGCCTCCTGGTCGACCTGAACGCCGAGCTCGCGTCCGCGCTCGAGGATCCACTTGGGCAGCTCCCAGGGCTTGGGCGCGGCGTACTCGCGCACCTCGCCGCCGGCCTTCTCGACCGCCTTGGACAACTGCTTCAGCGCCTTGCCTCGCGCGATCGCCACCAGGACGGTGTCGGGCGGCATCTCGGCCAGGATCGACTCCAGGGGCTCGAGCTCGGCCGCCTTCCACGCTCCGACGTCGTCGACGAGCACATAGCGTGTGCCGGGGTCGAACGTCAGCGCCGACAGGGCGGCCACGACCTCGCCCGGGTCGCTGGCGCGCGCGTCAAAGGCGTCGAGCCCGCCGGGACCACGCTCCGCCTCTGCGCGGCGGCGCACGCGGGCGCGCCAGGCGTCGATCTTGGCGTCGTCGTCGCCACAGATGAGGTAGGCGGGCTTCAGCTCGGCCACGGCCGAGCAGTCTAGGCGCGGGGGCGGAGGTGCTCACCCGTCCGTCTCGACTCGGATGGCCCGGCGGCCGACGGTGAGCGTCACGGTCCCGTCCCTGTCGGTGCGGTAGGTCGGAACTCCCGCGCGCTGGAGCGCGGCCAGGGTGGACGGCGCCGGATGGCCGTACGTGTTGTGGGAACCCACCTCGATCCCCGCCACCTCTGGCCGGAGGCGCTCGAGCACCTCGGGCAGACCGGGATCGGAGCTGCCGTGGTGGGGTACCTTGATGGCGTCCACGTCGGGGAGGTCGAGGGGCAGCAGCGCCTCGCTCTCGGCGTCGGCCGAGAGCAGGAGGTCGAAGCCGTCGCAGCTGACGATCGCTGTCACGGCCCTGGGGTTGGGGTCCTCCGGTGCGGGGCCGTGCGGACGCGGCGGCGGGGACAGGACGCGGATACGCAGGTGGCCACCCGCCAGTGCGAGCGTCTCGGGGGCGATCGCACGCACGCGCCTCACGCCGCGCTCGGCGGCCAGCTCCAGTAGGGCGCGGAAGGAGCGGTCGGGTGTGCCGTCGCCGCCGTCGAGCAGCGTGTCGACCGGGAAGCGGCGCAGCACGGCGGGCAGGCCGCCGTGATGATCGCGCGAGGCGTGGGTGGCGACGACCAGCGCCAGCCGGTCTACGCCCGCCCTGCGCAGCAGCCGCGGGATGCCGGACTCGGGGGGGCCGCCGTCGAACAGAACGGCGGTGCCGTCGGGATGCTGGATGAGGACGGCGTCGCCCTGGCCGACGTCGAGGAAGCGCACGGTGAATTCTCGCGGCGGCCCCGGGTGGCTCAGTAGGGCGGCGGCCGCGACGAACAGGCCGGCCGCGGATGCGATCTGGAGTGCCCTGCGCCGGGCGCGCGGCAGGCCGTGCCACGCGGCAGCCC
>JACCSF010000137.1 GCA_013813135.1 Thermoleophilaceae bacterium
ACCCGGTGGACCACTACCTGGCACGCGCGTCGCTCGGCCCCGTGCTCGAGGCGCTCGGCGAGCAGGCGGGCGCCGCCTGCGCCCGACGGCCCGACGGCGAACAGGGCTCTCTCTGCCCGTGCTGCGGCGGGCTGCCACAGCTCTCCTGCCTCGCCTCCTCCGGGGAGTCGCTCGTGAGCGGGCCGCGCAGCCTGCTCTGCGCCCGCTGCGGGACGAGCTGGAGCTGGTCGCGAAGCGTCTGCCCGGCGTGCGGCGAGAGTGAGGAGGAGCAGCTCCGGGTGTACGCGGAGCAACTGGAGGGGCCCGTGTCCGGCAACGGAAGGGGCGACGGCGACGACCGGCGGCCGGTCTTCCCGCACCTTCGCATTGCGGGCTGCTCTGCGTGCAGCCGCTACCTGATCGAGGTCGACATGGCACGCGACGCGCGCGCCGTGCCCGAGGTCGACGAGCTGGCCGCCCTGCCCCTCGACCTCTACGCCGCGGACCAGGGGCTGACGAAAGTGACTCCGAATCTCATGGGGTTCTAGGCATGGCGACCGAGATCACCCCCGGCGAGGCGTACGGGTTCTTCACCGACACGAGCGTCTGCATCGGCTGCAAGGCGTGCGAGGTGGCATGCAAGGAGTGGAACCAGCTCCCGGAGAAGGAAGACGAGCTGGGGTTCCTCGGCCAGAGCCTCGACAACACGGGGGAGCTGAACGGCTCGACCTGGCGCCACGTGCAGTTCATCGACAACGTCCCCGACCAGACGATGAGCGAGGGCAACGGCAAGGCCTTCCTGCTCATGTCGGACGTGTGCAAGCACTGCAAGCACGCGAGCTGCCTGGAGGTCTGCCCCACCGGGGCGATCATCCGCACCGAGTTCGACACGGTCTTCATCCAGGAGGACGTCTGCAACGGCTGTCGCGACTGCATCGCCGCCTGCCCCTACGACGTGATCGACATGGACGAGGAGCGGGACGTGGCCCGCAAGTGCACGCTCTGCTACGACCGGCTCCAGGGCGGTATGGAGCCGGCCTGCGCGAAGGCGTGCCCGACGGACTCGATCCAGTTCGGGCCGCTCGACGAGCTGCGGAACAGGGCGAAGAAGAGGGAGGCCACGCTGCACGCGCAGGGCCTGAAGGAGGCCAACCTCTACGGCCATGACGACAAGGTGTACGGCGGGCTCAACGCCTTCTTCCTGCTCATGGACAAGCCGGAGGCCTACAAGCTCCCGAACGTCGCCAACGCCGTCCTGCCGAGCCGGAACAACATCGGCGGCTACCTCGGGGGTGTCGTGACCGCGGTGCTGGGCCTGCTCGCCACCGTGATCGCGCTGCGCGAGCGAAGGCGGGGCGGCGGAGAGTCGTCCGAGTCACCGGAGGATGCGCGGGCATGACGTCGTTCGCAGAGGCGCAGCACTTCGTCGGCGACCCCGAATGGACCTGGTACATCCTGTTCTACTTCTTCGTGGCGGGGCTCGCCGGAGGCGCTTACTTCCTGGCGACGCTGCTGCGCCACTGGGGCACGCCGGCCGACGAGCCGATGGCGAGGCTCGGCATCTACGTGGCGTTCCCGGCCACGCTCATCTGTCCGATCCTGCTCACGCTCGACCTGACCAAGCCGCTGCGCTTCTGGCACATGGTCGTGAACACGACGCCGGACGGTTTTGGCCTGAACTTCAAGATCTGGTCCCCGATGTCGGTCGGCGTCTGGGCCCTGGTCCTGGTTTCCCTCTTCACGGTGGTGTCCTTCCTGGACGCGCTCGCGCGTGACGGCAAGCTCCGCGGCCTGCCCGCCGCCGTCGTCGCGGTGGGCGGCACCAAGGCCTGGAACGTCGTCGGGGCGGTGCTCTGGCTCTTCATCGCCTCCTACACGGGCGTCCTCCTCGCCGTCTCCAACCAGCCGATCTGGAGCGACACCTGGGCGCTGGGCGGGCTCTTCCTGGCCTCCGGGCTGTCCGGCGCCGCGGCGCTGCTCCTGCTCCTGAGCCGCTACCGGCGAGGCGCGGAGTCCTCGCACCCGGTGCTGGAGATCGGCGAGCGGCTCTTCACGGTGCTCGAGCTGATGCTGCTGGCCGTGTTCGTGCTTACGCTGATCGCCGACGGGACGCTTGACGACGCCTTCGGATTCCCCTGGATCCTGCTCTGGCTCGTGGCGCTGGCCGGCACGCTGCCGGGCCTGCGCGGCCTTGCCGCCGGCCGGCTCAGCGTGACAGGCGGAGGAGCGGTCACGGCCACGCGGGTGTCGGCCTGGGCGCTGGCGCCCTCGCTCGTCCTCATCGGCGTGCTCGCGCTGCGGGCTGTGGTCATCTTCAGCGCCCAGGGCTGACCGGCGGGGCCGATGGGCCAGGCGCTCGGGTTCCTCTAGGGCGAGGGCCGGATCGACACCCCCACGCCGCGCGGGGCTCCCGGAGGACCTGGCGGCCAACATCGTCGAGGTGGAGGGGCCGCTGCTCAGGGACCCCGGGGAGCGGCGCTTCTACACGACCTCGTCCTGCGGTGTGTGCGGGAAGGGAGCCATGGGGGAAGTGGCCGTGCAGTGTGCGCCGCTACCGGAGGGCCCGGTGCTGCCGCGTGAGCTCCTCGCCGACCTCCCCGAGCGCCTGCGCCAGCCCGCCTTCGAGCGGACCGGGGGGCTGCACGCCGCGGGTCTGTTCGACGCGAGGGGCGGCTGCTCCTGGTCCGCGAGGACGTCGGGCGCCATAAACGCGATGGGGCGGCTACACCTCGTCGAGAGGGCCGAACTGGCCCTCCGTGGGCTCCGCTCAGCAGAACCACGGCTCGGTGAGCCGCGGCCTCCCCTCGGTCGAGCCGGCGAGGATCGGCTCGGCGCGGCCCGCGGGTGACGGCGAGCGCCCAGCCGCCTCCAGCGCCGCCGCCCGCACCTTTACGAACGTCTCGATGATCGGCTCGGAGCCCGCCGCGCTCTGCTCCACGAGCGCCGCGAGGCGGGCCTGGAGGCGGTCGCTGTCGGGGTCGATCGGAGTCCACCTGTAGCTGAGCCGCTCGGCGTCGTAGCCGCCGAGGTGCGGGCGCATCTCGGGGCGCTCAAGCAACAGCG
>JACCSF010000174.1 GCA_013813135.1 Thermoleophilaceae bacterium
GAGCTGACCAGCAGGGCGCTGCCACCGCCTACCAGCGCGTCGAGCGCGCGGCCGAAGTCCACGCCGCCGTCGGGGGGCTGGAGGGTCGCGACCAGCACGGCCGAGGCGCCGGCCTGCGACGCGAGCAGCGGGCCGCCGCCCACGAGCGTCGCGGCGATCATGGCGAGCGCCACGATCACCCCGACCTGCCAGGTGCCGGTCCCGATTGCCGCCACCAGGGCGTCCGCGATGGCGATCCCGACCGCTACGCCGATGGCCAGCTCGATCGCCCGGCGGCGACGCTCGCCCGCGGTGAGCCCAAGCGTGACCACCGCAGAGATCGGGGCGAAGAACGGCTGCCGGTGGCCGACAACCTCGGTCGCAACCAGCCAGGCCAGCGAGGCTGCGACCGCGGAGTGCAGGATCGGGCGAGCCCCGGCAACGATGCGCTCCTGACGCGTGCGCAGCCCCGTCCGGGACGCTTCGGCTGCCTGCTCGAGCAGCTCGTCGCGGCGGGCGCGGTGGATCATCTCCGGTACCAGCGGGGCGAGACGTTCGGCGGCGGGCGCAGCGCCGCCTGCGCGACGAGCACGGTCGGCTCGTTCAGACGCAGGTGGTGTCCGAGCATGCCCTCGAAGCGCTCACCGAGACCGTCCACCTCGTCGGCGCGGACGCCGAACGAGCGGGCGAGGGCCACGAAGTCGGGCGTCAGCAGGTCCACGCCCTCGTGGGGATCACCCTTGAGGTCCTGGTCGAAGCGCAGCATCCCGTAGCCGCCGTCGTCCACGATCACGGCGGTGAGCGGGATGCGCTCCTGGGCGGCCGTGGCCAGCTCGCCGCACGCGTACAGGAAGCCGCCGTCGCCGGACACGCTCACCGCCGGCCCGGCTCCCGCGAGCGCGGCCCCGAGGCCCTGTGGGAAGGCACAGCCGAGCGTCCCCCAGCCGAGCGGGTAGGCGAGCTTGCGCGGCGCCGGCGTGCGGTGGAAGCCGCCCAGCCAGTAGCCGGGGATGCACATGTCGCAGACCACGACGGCGTCGTCGGGGAGGACGCGCTCGATCGCCTCGAGGAACGCCAGCGCCTCGGGGTCGGTCTCGGCGAGATCGGCTCGCAGCGCCCGGTTGAGCGCGCGCACGCGCTGGGCCAGGGCGTCCAGCCCGCCGCGCTCCGTGATCCGCCGCGCCAGCGCGATGGCGCCCTCCGCGGCGTCCGCCTCGATCAGCACATCGGGGAGGTAGTTCTTCGAGGCGTCCGCGGCGTCGACGTTGACGGCGATCAGTTGGGGCGGCTGGGCCTGCTTGAAGCCCTGGGTCATCATCCCGTCGAAGTCCGTGCCGATCGCGATCACCACGTCGGCCTCGTCCCACAGAGCGCCCACCTCGGGCACGTGCGGAGAGCCCTCGACGAGGCACGGGTGATCCGGCGGCAGCAGCCCGTGCGCAGAGTAGGTGAGCATCACCGGAGCCACCAGCCGCTCCGCGAGGCGGGCCACCGCTTCACCGGCGTCAGCCTGCAGTGCGCCGCCGCCGGCCCAGATCAGCGGACGCCGTGCGCGTTCGATCCCCTCGGCGGCGCGGGTGAGGTGCTGCTCGTCGGCCGTGGGCAGAGCTGGCGCGGACGCGTTCGTGGTGGCGGGTTCGGCCACCTCTGCGGTCAGCAGGTCGGTCGGGACCTGGACGTACACGGGCCGGCGCGGGGGCGCCATCGCCTCGAGACCTGCCGACTGGAGCGTCGTGCCGAGCTCGCCGGCGCTCTCGACTCGGTAGGTCCGTTTCACCACCGGCTCGAACATCGCCGCCTGGTCGGTGGCCTCGTGCAGCACGCCGCGCCACACGCCCGGACGGCGCAGGCGCGCCGGGATGTCGGTGGCGATCACGAGGATGGGCTGGCGCGACGCCCAGGCCTCGCCGACCGCCCCCAGGGTGTTCGCCGCCCCTGGCCCGGTAGTGGTCAGCGCGACGCCGAGGCACCCCGTGGCGCGGGCGTAGCCGTCGGCCGCGTAGGCCGCCGTCTGCTCGTGGCGCACACCGACGAGCCGGATCGGCGATTCGCCGAGGGCACGCCAGAGCGCCAGGTTGTGAACACCGGGCAGGCCGAAGGCCACGTCCACGCCGGCCTGCTCCAGCGCCGCGACCGCGAGGCGTGCGCCTGTCAGGATGCCCGTCCGGGATGAGCTCACCGGACGCATCCTTGCAGGCAGGCGCGCCGCTTCTGGGTGTGCGCGTCGTCGATCTCTCGCGGGTGCTGGCCGGCCCCTACTGCACGATGGTGCTGGCCGACCTCGGCGCCGACGTGGTCAAGGTCGAGCGCCCGGAGGGGGGTGACGAGACCCGCTCGTGGGGGCCTCCGTTCACGGGCGGGGAGGCGGCCTACTACCTGTCGGTCAACCGCGGCAAGCGCTCCTGCGCGATCGACCTCTCCCAGCAGGAGGGCGGGGAGCTGGCGCTCGAGCTGTGCGCCGGAGCGGATGCCGTGATCGAGAACTTCAAGGTCGGCGGCGCCGACCGGCTGGGCGTGGGCTACGAGGCGGTGCGCGCGCGCAACCCGAGCGTCGTGTACTGCTCGATCACCGGATTCGGCTCCGAGCGCGAGCCGCCGGGGCGGCCCGGCTACGACTTCGTGGCCCAGGCCGAGAGCGGGCTGATGTCGATCACGGGCGCCGAGGACGGGCCGCCCTTCAAGGTGGGGGTGGCGCTCGTGGACGTGCTGGCGGGCCTGCACGCCGCGGCCGCGACGCTGGCGGGGCTGCACGGGGGGGAGGGGGCGCGAATCGAGGTTCCCCTGCTGGACAGCGGGCTGGCCGGGCTGGTCAACGTGGCTCAGAACACGTTGATAACCGGCGCCGAGCCGGCGCGCTACGGCAACGCGCACCCGAACATCGTGCCGTACGAGATCTTCGAGACGGCCTCCGGGCACCTGGCGGTCGCGGCCGCGAACGACGGCCTGTTCCGGGCGCTCTGCGGGGCGCTCGGGCTGGACGAGCTGGCGGCGGATGAGCGCTACGCGTCGAACGCGGGCCGCGTCGAGCACCGCGGCGTGTTGATCCCCGCGCTGCAGGAGCGGCTGCGCGAACGCTCCGCTGAGGCGTGGCTGGAGACGCTCGACGCCGCCGGGGTGCCGGTCGGCAAGGTCAGGACGGTCCCCGAGGCACTGGCGGCGGCAACCGAGGCGGGACGCCCGGCCACGGTCACCGTCGAGCACCCGAGCGCAGGGCAGCTCGACCTGGTCGCCTCGCCGATCTGGGGCCCGACCGAGCCCGCGCCGACAGCCCCACCGCTGCTCGGGCAGCACACTGCCGAGGTGCTGGGCGAGCTGGGACGGAGTGCCGACGAGATCGCGAGGCTGGCGGAGCGCGGCGTCGTGCGGCTGGCCTAGGC
>JACCSF010000176.1 GCA_013813135.1 Thermoleophilaceae bacterium
CGGGGAAGGCATAGAAGGCCAGGATGTCCTCCTCGGCCTGCTCGAGCAGCGCCGCGATCTGGGGCAGCGGGCGCTCCAGCTGGCCGACCGCCTCGCCCAGGCGCTGGCGCGCCTCGTCGCCGGAAGCTGGGCCTGATCGACGCTGCGCTGGCGCGGATCGCGGTCGGCTGTGAGGACACAAAGCGGCTGATGACGATCCCCGGCGTCGATGTCGCCGTCGCGATGTCGATCACCGCCGCGGTCGGAGATTTCTCGCGTTTCTCCTCACCGAGCAAGCTGGTGCGCTATCTGGGCCTCAACCCGCGTGTCAAGCAGTCCGGCGGGCAGCCCGCGTCGCACGGCCGGATCACCAAGCAGGGCCGCGCGCACGCGCGCGGGATGCTCGTCGAGGCGGCCTGGGTCGCGGTCAAGACACCGGGGCCGCTGCGCGCGTTCTATGAGCGGATCAGGGCGCGGCGCGGGATGCAGATCGCCGTCGTGGCGACCGCCCGCAAGCTGGCGGTGCTTTGCTGGCACATGATCAGCCGCGGCGAGGACTACGCCTTCGCGCGGCCGTCGCTGACCGCCAAGAAACTCAGGGCGCTCGAGCTCAAGGCCGGCCTGCCGTCGCGGCGCGGCCAAACAGGCAGCGCCGCCGGCTACTCGCTCAAAGAGGTCCGGGCGCGCGAGCAGCGGATGGCCGAGCAGGCCGAACGCGCCTACGCCCAGATGGTCTCCGACTGGCAGGCCAAAGCGCCCAAGACGGGCGTGGCCGCCGCCAATGGGGCGCGACTCTCAAGGCCCTCTGCGGGGCAAGCTGCGCGGCAGGACCAAGCCCCAGATCCTGCGCTTCGCTCGGGGGTCGACCACGCCCACCCCGCAGGCTAACGCCACCCCGGAACAGTGTCGATGCCGCGCGGCCCTTGAATTTTTCATCCGTCGAGCGCAGCTTGCGCCGGTGCTCTTCGGGAAAGGCGTAGAAGGCGAGGATGTCCTCGTCGGCCGGCTCGAGCATCGCAGCGACTTTGGGCAGCGGCCGCTCGAGCTGCTCGACTGCTCCGCAGAGCGCCTGGCTCGCGGCCTGGCGGTCGGGCTGATTGAAGAGCGGCCGGATCAGCGCCGCGAGCAGGCCGTGCTGGTCCTTGCGCGCGTGCCCGAGGCAGTCTCTGAGGAAGTGGACGGTGCAGCGCTGCCAGGCCGTGCCGAGCACCTGCGCCAGGGCGGACTTGAGGCCCGGGTGGGCGTCCGAGACGGCGAGCTGGACCCCAACCAGGCCGCGGGCGACCAGCGAGCGCAGGAACTCACGCCAGAACGCCTCGGTCTCCGCCTGCCCGACGTCCAGGCCGATGATCTCGCGTCGGCCCGTCTCATGGACGGCGTGGGAGATCACCACGCACTTGCGCACGACCCGGCCACCATCACGCACCTTCTCGACCTTCGCGTCGACGAACAGGTAGGGGTAGCGGCCCTCCAAGGGCCGTGTTCTGAAGGCCTCGACCTGCTCGTCGAGCAACGCGCAGATCCGCGAGACCTCCGACTTTGAGATCCGCAGCCCGAGCGACTCCACCAACTGATCGACGCGGCGAGTCGAGACCCCGCAGACATAGGCCTGCTGGACGACCGACACGAGCGCCTGCTCGGAGCGCTTGCGCGGCTGCAGGAAGCTCGGGAAATAGCTGCCCTGGCGCAGCTTCGGGATCTGCAGCTCGATCTCCCCGGCCCGGGTGTCCCAGCGCCTGGGCCGATACCCGTTCCGATGCGTCGCGCGATCGTCCGTGCGCTCGCCGCGCTCGGCGCCGATCAGCTCCGACACCTCGGCCTCCATCAACTCGCGAGCCACCGCCCTGACCGACTCGCGGATCACGTCCGCGTGTTCATCGCGCAGCAACTGCTGGACGACCTCCTCGATCGTCATCCTGTCGCGACCGGCCATCGCTGGCCTCCTTTCGTCGAACCCTCAAGAAGTCCGACGATCATGAGCGCCGCGGTGGCCGGACCTACTTCGATCCGTCCGGCGCCGTCCTACACCACGCTACGGGACGTGACCATGGCCCGTTCTCCGACCCTCACGATGGCGTCGTATGACCGGCTGTTTCCTAGTCGGGACACGCTTCCCAAGGGCGGTTTCGGGAACCTGATCGCGCTGCCCCTCCAGGGCGATGCCCGCCGGCTTGGCAACACGCTGTTCCTCGACGAGGGCCTCGATCCCTACGACGACCAGTGGGCCTTCCTCGATTCGCTGCCGCGGATCGAGGCCAATCAGCTCGAGCGCACGGTCAGGCGCGGCGAGCGGGATGGCAGCATCCTCGATGCACGTGGCGAGGGCACGGGTGGCGAGCAGGCGCCGTGGCGCGCCCGCGGGCCGCTGCCGAGTCGGCTCGCCTCGGCCGCCACGCCAGAGAAGGTCAGTGCCACCCTCGCCCAGCGTCTCTAAGTGCGACGCGAGGGCATCCCGGCGGCGCTCCTGGACGCCTTGCGACGCCTGGCGACGTTTTCGAATCCGCAGTTCCTGGAGCGCCAGCGGCTGCGGCTGTCCACGGCTCGCACGCCGCGCGTGATCGCCTGCTTCGAGGAGACCGGCCCTTTCATAGCGCTCCCGCGTGGTTGCCGCGAGCCGCTGGAGCAGCTGCTCGATGACTTGAACGTGCGACTGGAGCTTGCCGATGAGCGCACCGAGGGCGCCGACCTCAAGGCGCGTTTCACGGGTGAGCTCACGCGCCCGCAAGCGCGGGCTGCTCGGGACATGCTCGCCCACGAGGTAGACGTGCTGTGCGGGCCGCCGGGTGTCGGCAAGACGGTGATCGCAGCTCAACTGATCGCGGCGCGGGGGCGCTCGACGCTCGTGCTCGTGCATCGCCGGCCGCTGCTGGAGCAGTGGATCGAGCGCCTTGGCGAGTTCCTGGGGCTTGATGCGGCAGAGGTCGGAACGATCGGCGCCGGTCGGAACAAGCCGACCGGACGCCTCGACGTCGCGATGGTGCAGAGCCTCGGCCGCCGAGATGCGCTCGAAGTGGTGCTCTCGGGCTATGGGCATCTCGCCGTCGACGAATGCCATCACGTTCCGGCGGTCATGACCGAGCGCGTGCTCCAGGCTGCTTCGGCCCGCTACGTGACGGGATTGACCGCAACGCCCCACCGCCGCGACGGGCATCACCCGATCATCGCGATGCAGTGCGGCCCGGTCCGCCACACCGTCGATTGCGAACCGGCCGCCTCAGGAGCCCCGCTTACTCTGCGGGTGGTCCGTCGCGACACGCCATTCCAGCCCTCGGCGCTTCCCACCGACGCGGCCATCCAGGAGATTTACGGCGCCCTCGCTGTGGACGAGCAGCGCAGCGAGGTGATCGCGTCCGACACGCTCGAGCTGATCGCGCGGGGTCGCTCGCCGATCGTGCTCACCGAGCGGCGCGAGCACCTCGAACGGCTCGCCGTGCGCCTCGCGGGGCACGTCCCGACCCTCGTCGTGCTCCACGGCGACATGCGCCCGGCCGACCGGCGCGCCGCGCTCCAGCAGCTGGCCGAGACTCGGGCGGGCTCGTCACGCGCGCTGCTCGCCACTGGCCGCTACATCGGCGAGGGCTTCGACGACCCGCGTCTCGATACGCTGCTGCTCGCGATGCCGATCGCCTGGGAGGGCACCGTCGTCCAGTACGCCGGGCGCCTTCACCGGGCACACCCGGGCAAGCGCGAAGCACTCGTTTACGACTACGTCGACGCCGAGGTGCCTGTGCTGCGCCGCATGTTCGCCAAGCGGCTCAAGGCCTACCGCGCGCTGGGTTACGAGCTCGCCGACACGGCGCGCAGCGACCCGGCAAGCGGCTCCGCCTCCACACCGCGGCTGCCGAACGCTACGACCTGACGTAGCGAGCTACGGCCTCGCGAGCGAGGTCGCTGACCGTGCGCCCTTCCTCTCGGGCCCGCCGCTTCGCTGCCCGATACAGCTCTGGCGTGGCCCGGAAGCTCACTCGCGGCGATGATCCGCGGCTCCCAAGCGACGGGCGCCCAACCCGGCGGCGCCTCGCCTTGGCGAGGTCATAGCCGCGCTCTGCCTCAGAGGCGAGGGTATCGGCGATCTGGGGGTCGATCTCGGCCCCTGATTTGGTCTTGGGCTTCTTCTGGGTTGTCTTCACCTTCGCCATTTCCTCGCCTCGTCGTATTGCTCTCGGTAGCGGTCGCGCAGCGGCATCGCATGGATGACCAGCAGGCTCCCGTCTTCGAGCTCGATCGCCATCACCTCCAGAGCGACCCCCCTCTGCGTCATCGCCGAGATAGACCAGCCGAGGATCGGCGCCGGCCGGAGCGCCGGCGGGAGGGCTCTGCTCAAAGCACAGCCCGCACTGCTCGATGACGTAGCGAGAGCGTTCATGAGATATCCGATGCTTGGTGGCGGAGCGAGCCCACTGGAGGTCCACAGCAGTAGGCTACTTATTCTGTCGGACAATATTAGCGGGTCGCCCAGAGGTTCATCGCCCTTGGCGCCGGCGAATAGCGCCTTGGCGTTCAGGCACTAATCGCCGCGAGTGCCTGACTCGAGGGGTAATCGGCTGACATCGAGCCATATCAGCGCGATCATGCCCGGCAGCGCCGCTCCAAGAGTGGCTGCAAATGTCAGCTTCTGGGCACCAGCCGGCGTCCCGATCCGCTGGATCGCACCCAGAGGTCGCCGGTTCGAGTCCGGCTAGCTCCATTTTGAGAAGTGACTGCACGTGGGCGGGTTGTGCTCGCTGCGACTCGCCCGCCGCCTTATGGGCGCGGCCGGCGCTACAGCACGAGGTGCTGCGCCAACGTCGCCTGGTTGTGGAGCAACTCGTTCGCGGCGCCCTGAGCGACGATCCGGCCCTTCTCGAGGATGTATCCGCGGGTCGAGAGGCCGAGTGCCAGGCGGGCATTCTGCTCGACCAGCAGGATCGCCACGCCGCCGGCGTTGAGCTCCTGGAGCATCGTGCCGATCTCCCGCACGACGTTGGGCTGGATCCCCTCGGAGAACTCGTCGATTAGCAGCAGGCGCGGCCGGCTGATCAGCGCGCGGGCGATCGCGAGGATCTGCTGCTGGCCGCCGGAGAGATTTCCGGCGTGGTCGTGGGCACGCTCGTGGAGCAGCGGGAAGCGCTCATAGGTCTGCGCCAGGGCCTGTTCGTGGCCCTTGCCGCCGGCCAGGCCCATCCGCAGGTTCTCGTGGACGCGGAGCTGGGGGAAGATGCCGCGGCCCTCGGGCACTACGCCGATGCCCTGCCGGGCGATTGCGTAGGTGGGCGCCCGGGTGATGTCGCGACCGTCGAGAAGCACGCGGCCCTCGCTGACCCGGGCCAGGTTGAGGATGCTCCGCAGCAGCGTCGTCTTCCCCATGCCGTTGCGGCCGATGAGCGCGACCATCTCTCCTTCCTGGACGTTCGCCGACACGCCGTGGAGCACCTCGGTGTCCCCGCGCAGGGCGTGCAGTTCCAGGACGTCGAGCATCAGTCGATCCCACTGCCGAGATAGACGTCCTGCACGCGCGGGTCGTTCTTGACCTCCTCGAGCGACCCCTCGACCAGCAGCGCGCCGCGGTGGAACACGGAGATTTGGTCGGCGATCTGCCGAACGAAGCCCATGTCGTGCTCGACGATGACGACCGCCATCGAGCCCTGCAGTCGCCGCACGAGAGCGACGATCTCCTCGGTCTCCCGAATGCTCATGCCGGCCGTGGGCTCGTCGAGCATGAGCATCCGCGGCGCCCCGGCGAGCACCATCCCGAGCTCGAGGCGCTTCTTCTCGCCGTGCGAGAGGTCGGATGCGTGCTCCTCGGCGCGGGGCAGGAGCTTGACCTCCTCCAGCATGCCCTCGACCCGCTCGTGCGCGTCGTCGCGCGGCACCCCCGGTCGGGTCGCGCCGAGCTCGATGTTGGCCCGCACGGTCATGCCACCGAACACGGTCGGGGTCTGGAACGTCCGGACCAGCCCCCGCTGTGCGATCGACTTAGTGCTCAGTCGCGTGATCTCGCGGCCGTCGAAGGTGATCGTCCCGGCGGTCGGCCTGACCAGTCCCGACACCGCGTTGAGGAACGTCGTCTTGCCAGCGCCGTTCGGGCC
>JACCSF010000206.1 GCA_013813135.1 Thermoleophilaceae bacterium
CCTCCTGCGCGTGCGCGCCGACCTGCGCGACGGCCGCCGGCTCACGCTGGACCGCCGCCTGCGCGGCTGCGCCTGAGCGCGCTGCAACCATACGCTAGGGGAGGTCCGGGAGCACGCGATCCATCAGCCGACCGGCGGGACGACGCCGCAACTGCTCGCGCACGTCCAAGCGATAGTCCACCAGCGCCAGGCTCGTGGCAATCTGGAAGTCGGCGCAATTGAGCCGCTCGCCGTTCAGGACGCCCTCGGCGATCAGCCGATCCACGCGGTCGAGCATCTCCCCCACGCGGGCCTGGTCGTCGCGCCACTGGGCAGCCGTCATCCGGAAGGCCAGCTTGACGCCCCGGGCGATGTGGCGGCGCCTGCGCTCGCTTGGGGTGAGCAGGTAGCCGAGCCGACCCTCATTGCCGCGAGCGTGCAGCGCATCGGGATCGCGCGTGCCGGCCTCCACCACCATCCGCCGCGCCCACTGCTGTAGGACCTCGTCGCCCCACAGCTCGGCGTCCGCAACGCGCGGGTCGTCGGGCACCAGCCGCGGCTCTGGCTGGACCTCGTCGAGGGCACGTGCCAGCGCCCCGGAACCCGCGCAGGCGCACCAGCACCCGGTGGAGCCCAGGCTGGAAGTCGACACGCCGGTAGGGGATAACCCTTGTACGCGATCATCAGCTCGCCGGTGCGGGCCGCGTGCGACCCCGGTATCGCGTACAGCGTCGCCTCGCCGCTCATCCAAGCACCCGGCGCAGGTAATCGTTCTCGAACTTGCGCCCGGGGTCGAGCCGGTCGCGGACGGCCTGGAAGCGGTCCCACCCCGGGTATCGAGGCCGCAGCGTGGCGGCGGATTGGTAGTGGCGCTTGCCCCAGTGCGGGCGGCCTCCGTACTCGTCCATGATCGCCTCGACGGCCCGGAAGTAGCTCTCGAACTCCATGCCGCGGTACTGGTGCACGGCGATGTACCCGGTCGGCCGGCCGTGCGCGGTGGAGAGCAGGCCGTCGTCCGGTGCGACCACGCGCACCTCGATCGGGAACCCGACCGCCAGGCGGCGGCGCTCGATCAGCGCCATGACCCGCTCGAGCGCCTCGGCCACGCGCTCGCGCGGGATCGCGTACTCCATCTCCGTGAAGCGCACCGAACGCCGGTTGGCGTAGACGCGGTGGCTCGCGTCCAGGTGCTCGGCGCGGCTCATCAGCGCGGTCACGCCCCGGTTCATGGCCGGGATCGCGCTCGGGAAGCGCCGCCCGGCGCGGCAGGCCAGCTCCAGCACCGCGTTCTCCAGCAGCACGTCGCGGACGAACGCCCGCAGCGCCCCCGGCGGGCGCGGCTCGCGGCCGGTGCGCTGCGAGGTCAGCGTGAGCGCGGTGCGCGTGTAGGGAAACACGAACAGCTCGAAGTGGTCGTTCGCGTCGACCAGCTCGTCGAAGCGCGCCAGGACGTCGTCGAGCGGGCGCGGCTCGTCGACGCGGTGGATCGTGAACGCCGGCACACACCGCAGCGTGACCGCCGAGACCGCCCCGAGCGCCCCGAGCGACACCCGTCCGGCCAGCAGCTCATCGCCCTCCCTGAGCTCGATCGCCTCGCCGGCCGCGGTGACAAGTCGCAGCCGCGTCATCTGGGCCGACAGGTTGCGAAAGCTGCCGCCGGTCCCGTGGGTCGCGGTCGAGATCGCGCCCGCCACCGTCTGCGGGTCGACATCGCCCTGGTTCTCCATCGCCAGCCCGCGCTCGGCGAGCTGCGGACCGAGCTCGTGGAGGGTGATCCCGGCCTCCACCGTCGCCTCGTTGCCCTCTACGGCGAGCACGCGGTTCATCCGGCTGAGCTCGACCATCACGCCGTCGGTGCAGGCGATGTCCGTGAACGAGTGACCCGAGCCGACGACCTTCACGCGACCCGCCCCGGCAACGATCCGTGCCAGCTCGGCCTCGCCCGCGGGACGTTCGATGCGCTCCGGCGCGCAACGCTGATCGCGCGCCCAGTTCGTCCAGGTGCGGGCCACGGTGGCCCTGAAGGCTACGACGCCGCGGATTCGGCGGCCGCCTCGACCTTGGCAGGGTCGGGCGCCCAGTGGGCTTCCGGATCGACAGGGGTGTCACGCAGATAGGCCTCTGCGTCGAGCGCCGCCATACAGCCCGTTCCGGCAGCGGTGACGGCCTGGCGGTAGGTGTGGTCGGTCAGGTCGCCGGCGGCGAACACTCCCGGGGGCTTGGTGCGCGTGGAGCGGCCCTCGACCAGCACGTAGCCCTCGTCGTCGAGGTCCATCTGGCCCGCGACGAGCTGGGAATTGGGACGATGGCCGATCGCGATGAAGGCGCCGGTGATCGGCAGGTCCCTGATCGACCCGTCCTCCGTGTTCTCGAGCACCGCCTTCGAAAGCACGCCGTTCTCGTCGGCCTCGAAGCTCTGCACCGCGTACGGGGTGAGCAGCTCGATGTTGTCCATGTCCTTGGCCCGCTGGAGCATGATCGCCGAGGCGCGGAACTCGGGCCGGCGATGCACCAGGCCGACCTTGTCGGCGAACTTGGCCAGGAAGGTCGCGTCCTCCATGGCCGTGTCGCCACCGCCGACCACGATGGTCTCCCCGTCGCGGTGGAAGGCCGCGTCGCAGGTGGCGCAGTAGGACACGCCACGCGACGCCAGCTCGTCCTCGCCGGGCACGCCCAGCTTCTTCGGCTCGGCGCCCATGGCGAGCACCACGGCGCGCGTGCGGATCTCCTGGTCACCCACGCGCACCCCGTGAATGCCGCCGGGCTCGCCGGAGAGCTCGAGTTTGGTGGCGTCGTCGGTGATGAAGCGGGCGCCGAAGCGCTCGGCCTGGTCGCGGAAGTTCTGCATCATCTCCGGGCCCATGACGCCCTCCGCGTAGCCCGGGTAGTTCTCGACGTCGGTGGTCTGCTGAAGCAGGCCGCCCCACGCGAAGCCCTCGATCACGAGCGGGTCCAGGTCCGCGCGCGACGTGTAGAGCGCAGCGGTGTACCCGGCGGGTCCGCTTCCGACGATGACGACGTTCTCCATGTCCTTGGTATCCACGCTCATCTGCTCATCACTTTACTTTCTGAAGTATAGCCCTCCGAGCGGATCCGTGCTTGCGCTCGCGCTCCCACCCGGCCACCGTTTTCCTCAGCTGGAAGAAGGCCACTATGCCCGGCGGGATCGGCAGCCAGAAGGCGACCACCCGGTAGGTGAGCACGGCGGGGAACACCGTCGACTCGTCGATGCCGAACAGCACGAATGCTCCGATCATGCCAGCGTCCACCGAGCCCACGCCTCCAAACGGCGAGGGGATCAGGTTCGCCGCCATCCCGACGAAGAAGCCCTGGACGAGCACCGCGAGCGGCACGTCGCCGCCGAAGGCCTCGAAGCTGGCCCAGAGCACCGCGATGTTGGCGGCCCAGAAGCCGATCGCTCCGCCCACCGCGAGCGCCCCGCGGCCGGGGTGGCGCACGTAGGCGATCGCGGTGCGCACGCCCGTCGCCACAGTGGCCGGGCCCTTCGCCAGGCGCAGCAGGTGGCGCGTGCGGCGGTAGCCGCCGGCGAAGCGCTGCATGCGGCGCTCCACGTCCTGCGGGATCAGGGCGATCAGCAGGAACACGCCGATCACGATCGCCGACACGATCGCCGGGACCACGGTGCCACCGAAGGGGGCGCTGCCGGGCAGCACGTGCGTACGCAGCAGGATCCCGAACAGGACCAGCGCCATCGAGTAGACGCCGTAGGTCAGCACCATGAACGCGACCATCCGGCAGGCCGCGCGGCGGCGTGGCATGCCCGCCTTGCGCAGCGCCCAGTAGGTCAGCACGAGGCCGCCCGCGCCGGCCGCCGAGAAGATGCGCGTGGCAGCCAAGCCGGCCATGGTGATCTGGTAGGAGGCCGTCAGGTCGAGGCGGCGGTGCACGAGGTCGTCGCGGGTGCCGCCGAGGATCCCGCGGAACAGGGCGACGTACGCGGCGAACGCCAGCACGTTGAACCCGATGGCGATGACGAGCCAGTACCAGACCGCGTCGTCGAGCTTCCTGACCGCGTCGTCGAGCCCGACCAGCTTCGGGAAGACGACATAGATCGCGAACACCAGCAGCACGACGACGGCGAGGCCGCCGAACAGCTTGCGGCGGTCCTGCAGCAGCGCTTGGAGTGCTCCGACCGATTCGTCGTCGCCGGCGTCCTCGCCCTCCTCGAAGTCGAGCTCGAGGTCGAGCTCCTCCGCGCGGAGCTCGCGCTTGCGTTCTGCGCGAAGTCGGCGCTCCCCAGTCGGCATCAGCCGGCCCGGGGCTCCAGCCGCTGCAGCGCGACGGCCGCCATGCGGAACAGCGGCTCCACTCGGGGCGCCACGCGCCAGATTGCCTCAGCCAACGCGAGGCCGGCGAGCAGGTCGATCACATAGTGCTCGCCGAGGTACACGAGGCCGAAACCGAGGGTCAGCGCGTAGACCCATCCGAGGGTTGCTTGGCCTGGCCCGACCTGCGACAGGATGCGGGCGGCCATCACTGACGTTCCGAAGTGGAGTGAGGGCATGGCGGCGAACGGGTTGCCTTGCAGAGAATGGTAGAGCGGGTGCCAGAGGCGTCGCCAGAAACGCTCACCCGCCTCGGCCATGATGCGGCGCACGGGCGGGATGTCGCCGCTCGCGCCGGCCCACCACGGCGGCGCGGTGGGGACGAGCCAGTACACGACGCACCCGAGGTCGAAGCAGGCGGCCATCATCACCGCCGAGCGCTGGTAGTGCTCGCGATGGCGCAACAGGATGTACGCGAGCGTTCCGTGGGGCACCAAAAACCAGGTCCAGTGGACCGCCGACAGCCCGTACTCCAGCGGCCCCACATGGTCCTTGCGGCCGAGCGCCCGCTGGAGCCGCGTGGTGGGCAGCGCGCCGAGGCCGAGCGCCCGGTCGACGCGGATCGGGTACCCGACCTTGAGCCGCCGCAGCAGCGCGTCCGGATCGTCGTCCGGCATATCGAAGTGGGCGAAGTAGACCCACATCTGGAGCGTCCAGATGCCCGCGTCACGCAGGGGCGACCGGGGCTCGGCGAGCGCGAGCGCTGCGGGCGCCGGCCAGGAGAGTGCGGACACGACCGGTGGGCGGAGCTTGAGCCGGTGGCGGACGAGCGGCGTCACGACGCCGATCGCGACCGCGCCCCACGCGAGCCGGCGGAGTACGCGAGCGGTACTCGATGGGGTCCTCACCGCCGGTCCGGTCGGGCGGCTCGACTGGCGGTGGGGTCCCCACAAAGCGCCGGGAGCATAGCCCGCAGGACCGCTTGCACGAACGAGGAGCCCGCGCGCGACCGACGAAACGCTCTCCGCGATGACTTCGCTTCGCTTCCCGCTGCTCGCGGCACTCCTGCTGGTCGCCTCCATCCCGGGCGCCGCCCTCGCGCAGGCGCCGGTGGAGTGGTACACCGACACGGGCAGCGGCGGGACGCTCGCCCAGCCCGTCGGTCAGAGCAAGGACGGCGGTGCCGTGGCACCCGTCGGCGCGGGCGCTGTCGGGGAGCCGCCCGCCGACGCCAACCCCAGGGCGCCGCTCGCG
>JACCSF010000179.1 GCA_013813135.1 Thermoleophilaceae bacterium
CTCCCTGCGTCCTTGCCAGGCTTGGTTTACGGCGGGAGTGTGCGATCTCGCCTCCGCACCTCACCATCACCGCGCGGACTACGAGATCGCAACACCCGGCCCGGCAGGGTCGGGTTACGTCTCACCATGGTTAGGACGTGGCTGGTCGCCCTTCTCGGGACGGCATCAGTTCTGAGTGTCGGCGATGGGGCCGGTGCCCAGGCATCGCCCGGCCCTGGCCTGGCGGTCGTACCACGAGTGGTGGGACTCCCGAGGGCTGACGCGGCGCGGCAGTTGCGAGAGGCTGGACTAACCCCTACCGCATTTGGAGGAGCGATTCGCTACGAGCCGGTCGGCAGCGGATCAGGAAAGCGGGTCGAGCTGTTGCGAGCCCGTCGAACCGGGCGGAGATGGGTGACCGTCCAATGGCCACGCGCCGGTACGGACCTCGCGGCAACTTTCCCTCGACGCGGACCGATCGCACTGAGCGTCGGCTGATCTTGGACCGGCATGATTCGAGCTGCCAGCCGCTCGACCACGTGGACGTCGCTGTTCGTGAGCAATGGGTGCTTGTCGCGCCCTACGAGATTACGGGCAGGCTCTGCCGAAGACCCCTCCGTGGCAAGCGAATCGAACTGATGTTGCCCGAGCCGTTGGAGGGGCGCCCAATCCTCGAGCGGCCGCCGGACGTTCCCAATTCGGCATTGATCAACCAGCATCCGGTGCCGTTCACGCACACGCGAAGCTCGCCAGATGACCGCTCCATCATCGTCTACTACCCACATGGCTCCTGCCAGGATTTGCTCGTTAGGAGCGAGGTCGCAGAGTGGCGAAAGTCGGTCGTGATCACGCTCATCGGGGGCGACATCGACACAGACCTGCCCTGCACCGCCGAACTCAGTACCGGTCTAACCGTCGTCCGGTTGCAATCCCCACTTGGCGACCGGCGCATCGTTGTGTCTTTCAGCGTCCGGTCTTGCCGTTCGCCTCGGTGATGATCTGGTGCTCGGCCGCGAGCTGCTTGGCTCGCGCGTCGGCCGCCGTTTCGAGGACGCGCTCGCTGCGGCGGGCGCGTCGTGCCGCGCTGGCTGCGACCGCTCCCTGTGCGCGGGCGCTGCGGCCCTCGTCCGCGAGGGTGTGAGCGTCGGTGCGACAGTCGCGATTACCGCCACCGTATCGGCGCGTGTTGGGCACCAGCCAGCTGAACACCTCCTGGAAGCGCGAGCGCGGGTGACCCCCATCGAAGTCGGGGTCGCGCGCCGGGTCATTCGCGAGGTGGGTGTCGTTGACGAACGGAATTGCGAAACAGTCGTCGGCGACCAGGCCCTGGTAGTCGCCTATGAACTGTCCCGAGCCGGAGATCGGCGGGTTGATCGACGGATCCCAGGAGTCGTGCGAGACCCGGGTCTCTCTCCAGGTGGCCCCGTCGTCGGCGGAGCGCGCCAGCCAGGCATCGATGAAGAAGTTACCCGGATGGTTGGGCGGATCGGGACGGTCGAGCCTGCGGTCGAAGAACGACACGTTCAGCTGACCGCTCGGCGTGACGCGGATGTACTGCTGGAACTGATCGGCGTTCGTGCGGTCGCGGTTGACCTTCTCCGCCCCGCTCCAGGTCGTCCCGCCGTCGTAGGACACGGTCAGCTTGACGTCCGCCTGCATGCCGTCCTCGTCGCCCGGCCGCGGCGCCGGGTTGTAGTCGGCGTAGGTGAGGTAGAGCTCGCTATTGGGCCCGACCGCCATGATCGGCAACGACAGGTTGCGGAACGACTGCCGCGGGAAGATTTGCGGCAGCGGCATGATCGTCTGCACCGGAGTCGCTTCCGACCAGCTCTGGCCGCCGTCGGTGCTCTTCGAGAGGTAGTAGGTGTTGGTTCCAGTGCCGTCGAGCAGACCCGACAGGTACTCGAGCCAGACCGCGTAGAACGTATTCGGATCGCGTGTGTCGGCCACTACGTGCACGCCGATCACGAGCCGCTGCTCGCCCGGCGACACGCCCACCGGCTCGTCCGGCCAGCTGCGGCCGCCATCGGTGGAGCGCTCACAGACGATTTGCTGCGGACCCCGGTCGGCCAGCTGTGGGCCGTTCTGTCCCCAGCAGGCGACCATGATGCCTGTCCTGCCGCCGCCGGGCGCGTTGTTCACCGCGAAGGTGTTCTTGTCGTCGAGGAACTGCTCCTGCTCTTCCTGCGTCTCGTAGGCGTTGATCGGGATCCGGTCGCCCCAGGTGCGCCCGCGGCGCAGGTCCCGCGCCGACGGGGTGCGCCAGCGGTGGAACGACATCCCCCAGCCGGCCCCGGACGGGAACGGCGGCGAGTCGAGCACCATCGCGTAGGCGTTACCACGCTCGTCGAAGTCAACCCAGACGTCGGAGGTGATGTACTCCTCGCCGAAATCGCCCTGTCCGCGGTCGTCGTCTGCGTCCTCGGGGCCGGTGCCGCCGCGGTTCGGGTTCTCATTCGGGTAGCAGGTGTTGTTCGGCCAGGACTCGGGCGGCGCCTGGCTCGGTGGGCAACCGTCGAGCTGCCCCAGGTCGTCCCAGGTGCGCCCCCGGTTGAACGACACGTAGGTGCCGATTTTGAACTCGTATTCGCCCAGCGAGTCGCGATCGCGGTTGTACATCTTCGACGCTGCGACCAGGATGTTCGGATCGACCGGACTCTGCGCGATATGCGGCTCGGAATGAGAGCGGAAACCGAGGAACGGGTCGCTCGCCAGGAAGTCCTGCAACCCCAGTGGATCGTCGATGTCTGCCGGGACCTTGGCGCGCCGGAAGAACTCCGCCCGGCCGTCATAGCCCGAAGCCGGATCCACGTCCCAGTAGACGACGCGGACCAGGTAGTAGCCCGACGCATCCGCAACTGCGAGGTTCTCCTCCTCGCCCGCCCCGCCGGCGGAGGACCCGACGAAGTCTCCGAGCGCGCCCGAGGCATCGCTCTCATAGACGTAGAGGTCGAAGTCGCTATCGGGCACGTCGTACCCACTGATGGAGAACTCGACCCCGCCACCCGAGGTGTCGTAGAAGTCGCCCGCGTCGGCGTTGACCAGCGTCTCATCGCAGTAGTCGGCCGCCGTCTTGCCGCACGGCTCCGCAGCCGCGCCGTCATAGCCCTCGTTATGGCCGACCGCAGAGGCGCCCTCCCAGGTGAAAGGCGTTTCCGGTGCGGCGGTTCCCGACCTGTCGGCCGCGGCCGCGCCGGGCGCGAGCATGAGGACGGCCGCCACCGCCGCGACTACCCCCATGATCGTGAGCGTGCTGAATCGACGACTGTGCCGTTGCACTGGCCACACCTCCGAGCCGGGCGGTAGTTGCAGGCGACACCTACCCGAGACGAGCGATTTGAACTCACGCCGCGCTCAGGCCGGCTGCAGCCGCGTGAAGTGCCAGAGCCTGCCGCCGAGCTTGCGCTCGACTCGCAGCCCCGACGCCGTGGCGCGGTTGCGCAGCGCGGCGTGCGTGACCATGTGCGGGTCACCGAACAGCTCTCCGACGACGATGCGGCCGGCCGGCTTCACGACCCGGCGCAGTTCCCGCAGCGCGGCGCCCTGGTCGGGGATCTCGCCGAGCACGGTGATCAGGTAGGCGGCGTCGAAGGTGTCCTTGGCGAACGGCAGCGAGCGGGCGTCGGCGAGCGTGGGGACGATGTTGTCGATGCCCTGCTTGCCGGCGCGCTCGAGCGTGTGGTCGAGCATCTCCTGCTGCACATCCAGCACGTCGAGGCGGCCGCCGGGCTCCAGCCAGCCCGACACCGGCAGCGCGTAGTACCCGGTGCCGGGGCCGATCTCCAGCACGCGCTCGCCGGCCCGCGGCTCGAGGATCTCGCGCAGCCGCTCGCGGGTGATGAACGGATGCGGCGCCTCGACCCAGAAGCGCTGCGAGTAGGGACAGGCGGAGGGGTTCTTGCGCCACCAGAGCGCGGCTCCGACGATGGCCGCGCCAGCCGCCGCCGCGAGCCTGCGGATCACACCTCTCCCGGCGCCGGGACGATCAGGCGGATATGGCGCCGGGCGAGCATCAGCACCGGGGTGCTCCAGTCTCGGCCCGAGCCGTCGAGCGACACCAGCTGGCAGTCGACCATCGTGAAGAACTCCTGGTCGCGCCTGTTCACGTGATCGGACACGCGCGAGCGGTAGCCCTCCCGCGGCAGAGTCATCATGCCCTCGACGCGGTAGCGGTCGGTCTCGACGACGACACATTCGGTGCGCACCTCCACGATTCCGGAATCTAGCGCCATCCCGCGGGTGTACCGTTGCTCGCGTGGAACTGGCGTCCGCCGCGGAGCGCAGTCCTGCGTTGGAGGCTGTCTTTAAGCCGGTACAGCGGCCCTCCACGTTCGAGGAGACGGTGGAACGGCTGGGCACCGCGATTCGGCTCGGCCTCCTGCAGCCCGCCAGCCGCCTCCCCCCGGAGCGCGATCTCGCCGACCGGCTGCGCATCTCGCGGTCCACGCTGCGCCAGGCGCTCACAACCCTCGTGCAGAGCGGCCACCTCGTCTCGGTCCGCGGCCGCGCCGGCGGCACGTTCGTGTCCGAGCGCCCGCCCCGCTGGGCCAGGATGTGGCCGCCGAGGTGCTGGGCGACGGCGCCCGCGCGGTGCTCGACTACCGCGTGGTCGTGGAGACCGGGGCGGCGGTGCTCGCGGCGGAGCGGGCGCAGGGAGACGATCTCGAACGCCTCGACGGCCTGACCGAGCGGATGGACTCGGCCACCGAGTTCGAGGACTACAGGCGCGCCGATGTGCGCTTCCACATCGGGATGGCCGAGGCCAGCGGCGCGGCGCGGCTCGTGGCCGCGATGACAGAGGTTCAGGGTCAGATGAGCGACCTGATCGCCCGCATCGCCCATCCCAGCGAAGTGCTCAGGAGCTCCAACGAGCAGCACCGGCGCTTGGTCGCGGCCCTGCGCCGCGGCGACAGCGCCGGGACCGTTCGGCTCGTGCGCGAGCACATCGAGGGCACGGAGCACATCCTCGCTGGGCTGCTGCCCGAGCCCCCGGCGCGAGCCGGGCGCGGCGAGGGGCCGCGCTAGCCTGCTGCGCATGGATCGCTTTGTGGCCGCGCCGCTCACAGTCATCGTGCTCGCGCTCGGACTCGTCGCCTGCGGTGGCGACGACGCTCCGTCACGGGCCGACTTCGCGGCGGACGCGAACGAGATCTGCCAGAACGCCGAGAACGAGCTCCAGGACGTGGCCCAGGACGCGTCCAGCCCGGACGAGATCGCGGCCGCGGTCGACAAGGTCATCGACCAGACGCAGGACAGCGTGGACAAGCTCAAGGACCTGGAGCGGCCGGAGGGCGCCGACGGCGAGGCGGCCCAGAAGTTCGTGAACGCGCTCGAAACCGACATCGAAGACAAGGGCATCCCGGCGCTCGAGGACCTGCGCGACGCCCTCAAGGAAAACGACCAGCAGGCCGCCCAGAAGGCCGCGCAGCGCCTCCAGGCAATCCAGACGACGAACAGCGACCGGCTCGCGCGCGACGTCGGCGCCAAGTCCTGCGCGGACTGACCGCTCAGGCCGGGACCCAGGTGTCCTTCGCGCCGCCGCCCTGTCCCGAGTTGACCACCATCGAGCCGCGCCGGAGCGCGACGCGGCTGATGCCGCCCGGCAGCACCCGCACCCCGCGATCGTCCAGCACGGCGTAGGGACGCAGGTCGACGTGGCGCGGCTCGAGGCGCCCGTCGCAGACCGTGGGGTGGACCGATAGCGTCACGAGCTCCTGCGCCACCCACTCATGCGGGTCGCGGTCGATCGCGTCACGCAGCCGCCGGCGCGTGGACTCGTCGGCATCCCGCCAGATCACCACGTCCTCTCCGCCCATCTCGCCGCGCGGCTTGACGACGAAGCACTCGAGGTCGGCGACCTCGGCGGCGGGGAGCGACGCGAGCGACGGCAGGAGGGGCTCCTGCTCGCAATAGAAGCGCACCAGGTCGTCGACGTAGGGATGCACGAGCTTGTCGTCGGCCACTCCCGCGCCGGGGGCGTTGACGACCGTGAGCGTCCCGCGGACACACGGATCGATCAGCAGCTCCAGCGGGCTGCCTCTGAAGCGATCGTCGTCGGTGCGGTGGTAGACCACATCCACGGCGCGCGTGCGTCCGTCGAGCCAGGCGACGAGCCGCCCCTCACGCATCTGAAGGTCCGCGAGGCGCACCACCGGGGCGCACAGCTCCCGCGCGAGGCGCACGTGCTCCCACCAGGCTGCGGCGTCCGGCCCGTCGCTCAACAGCACGATGCGCGGCTCCTCGACCGGGGAGGCGTCGCGGAGCGCCAGGGCCAGCTCGCCGTAGGCGAGCGTCAGGTCCGAGCGCGGCGGGTCGACCGGGAGCAGGTCCCGCAGGGTCTCGCGCGCGGCGACTGCGTACGCGAGGCCCGATGCCATGCGGACCTGGTCCTCGATGACGCGAAAGCGCCCGTCCGGGCAGCGCACCACGTCGAGGCCGGCGAAGGCGATCCACCGCGACACCGGAGCGCCGCGCATCGACGGCTCGTAGTGGGGGGAGCTCTCGACGATCGACCGCGGCAGGACGCCCGCGACCAGGGCCCGCTGATCTCCGTACACGTCGGCCACGAACGCGTCGAGCGCCCGCAGCCGCTGAGCCACCCCGACCTGGATCTCGGACCACTCGCCGGCGGTCAGCACGCGCGGCACCGGATCGAGCGCGAACAGCCCGTCGGGAGCGGCGCCGAAGGAGACTCCACGGCCGCGCAGCCGTTCCTTGACGCGCGCCGCCAGGCCGGCCGGGTCGTCGAGCGCCTGCAGCAGCTCAGCGTACTGCGGACGCGCGCGACCGCCGTCGTCGTAGGCCTCGTCGTAGGGCGGCGGCACCCGGCCCGCGTCGCTAGCCGGCGGCGATGGCTTGCTCGAGGCGAGCCTCGGCGCTGCGCACCGCGGCGCGCGCCTCCGCCCAGCTGGTACCGCTGTCGCGGCGCGCGGCCTGCGCCATGGTGCGGTATGCCGCGGCCGTTTCACGAGCAGCCTTCGCCACGGCCTCGCCGCCGAGCAGCGCCCCGAACCGGGCAGCCGCACGCTCGTGTGTCCGGGCAAGCGCCTCGGCCGCCGCGATTTGCGCTGGCTGGCGTCTCGCCCGCGCCAGGGTCGCGCGACCCTCGGTCCGGTCAAGGCGCAGCCGGCTGGCGGCCAGCCGCCGGCCCTCTTGAGCCTCGGCGACGGCGGACAGCGCGATGGTCCTCTGCGAGCCCAGCTCCAGCGTCGATGCCGACCGCTCGCAGAGCGCGAGCACGTTCGCGGCAGAGCCGCCCGATGCGGCGCAGGTGATCTCCACCTTGCCGGTCTGCGTCGGGATCACGTACCGAGCCGTGCGCCCCCCGGCCGCGGGAACGGCTTCGTGGCGCCAGGCCTCGTAGTCGCCCAGCAGGACGGGTGCGGCGCGATCGGAGCGCTGGAGGGCCTCGTCGCTGACGGCCACCGTCAGCCCGGAGGCGGCGTCGCGCTTCGGC
>JACCSF010000222.1 GCA_013813135.1 Thermoleophilaceae bacterium
CGGGGAAGGCATAGAAGGCCAGGATGTCCTCCTCGGCCTGCTCGAGCAGCGCCGCGATCTGGGGCAGCGGGCGCTCCAGCTGGCCGACCGCCTCGCCCAGGCGCTGGCGCGCCTCGTCGCCGGAAGCGGCGGCGAAGACCGGCCGGATCAGCGCGCCGAGCAGGCCGTGCTGATCCTTGCGCGCGTGCCCCAGACAGTCGCGCAGGAAGTGCACCGTGCAGCGCTGCCAAGGGCAGCCAAGCACCTGGGCCAGCGCGTTCTTGAGTCCGGTTTGGGCGTCGGAGATCGCGAGCTGCACGCCGACCAAGCCGCGGGCCACAAGCGACCTGAGGAACTCGCGCCAGAACGCCTCGGTCTCGGCCTCGCCGACCGCCAGGCCGATGATCTCGCGGCGACCCGTCTCGTGCACGGCATGCGCGACCACGACACACTTCGGCACCACCCGCCCGCCGGCGCGGACCTTCTCCACCTTCGCGTCGACAAACAGATACGGGTAGCGACCCTCAAGCGGCCGCTGGCGAAACGCCTCGACCTGCTCATCCAGCAGGCCGCACACCCTGCTCACCTCCGACTTGGAGATCCGCAGCCCCAGCGACTCCACCAGCTGATCGACCCGGCGCGTCGAGACCCCGCACACATAGGCCTGCTGGACCACCGACACCAACGCCTGCTCGGAACGCTTGCGCGGCGCCAGAAAGCTCGGGAAATACGAGCCCTGGCGCAGCTTCGGGATCTGCAACTCGATCTCGCCCGCACGCGTGTCCCCCCGCCGCGGCCGATAGCCGTTGCGCTGCGTCGCGCGGTCATCCGGGCGCCGCTCACCCAGCCCAGCGCCGACCAGCTCCGCCACCTCGGCCTCCATCAACTCACGAGCCACCGCCCTGACCGACTCGCGGATCACGTCCGCGTGCTCGTCGCGCAACACCTGCCGGACGACCTCCTCGATCGTCATCCTGTCCCGACCGGCCATCGCCGGCCTCCTTTCGTCGAACCCTCACCAAGTCCGACGATCATGAGCGCCGCGGTGGCCGGACCCACAACGATCCGTCCGAACCGCTCCTACACCACGCTACGGGACGTGACCCCTTAAGTCTGAGCATGCGGGCTCGCGGGTAATGCTGGACGGCGCCTATGGCAAGCCCGGCCACCGCCGTCAGCGCTACAGGTGCTCACCGCGGAAAGGCAGGCCGCACGTGTTCACCGAGCTTCTGCCCAGGGTGGAACGGCGCCTGCGACCACTGCGAGCAGGACGGCCACCGTCCCGTTCCGGCCCGTCCATCACCGAGCGCCGGACCGGTTCGGGTACTCGTCCAGCCCCACGGCTTCGAGGGCCCTCGCGCGGTCCCAGTAGGGCGTGATGCGCGCGATCTTGCCCTCGCGGAACGCGAACACCCAGGCGCTGCGGATGTCCAGCTGGGGTCCGCGTCCCTTCGCGTGCGCCTGTTGGCGATTGAAGAGCACGACCTTGTCGCCCGCGTCGACGATCTCCTCGATCTCGATGCTGTAGTCATCGAAGAGGTCGAGAAAGCGGCGAAAGAAAGCCTCGATGGCGTCGGGGCCGCGAAGCTCGGGGTCCTCCAAGAACTCGAGGTCGGGGTCGTACCAGTCGTAGGTCGCGGCGATTGTGCCGGCATTGAAGGCGCCGATAGCTCTCTGGACGACCTCGACGTTCTGCTGCGACATCGCCTTAGGCCGCGCGGCTCACGGTCCCGAGGCCATGCGTGCACACCCTGACGGCGCGGGCGCGCTAGCGCTTCGTGGTGTCATGGACCTCGAACACATCGGGTTCGCTCGAGAACTCGAGGCCGGCGTCTGCCAACAACGGCATCAGGCGTTCCCCGAAGGCCTCCCATAGCTCGCGCGAGTCCCAGATCTCGCTGACCATGAGGTTTCCATCCGTGCCGAAGCACACGTGATAGTCGAGCCCGTCAGCCGGCCATTCAAGGCCGGCTGCTTCGAGTTGGCTGTTGGTCGCGTCGTACTTCTCAGCGGTCAGCGACACGGGGTGGTAGCGAACCACGATGCTCATGCTGGACTCCTTCGAGCCGGGGGGGTAACCAGCCGACCCTATGCCGCCCGCAGCCGCCAGGCAACCAGGCGGCACCAAGATGACGGGCTGACCCCGCCCGACGCCGCGTCTTCAAAGATCGCCCGCCCGTATCGCCCGTCCACCCGGTGCGCGATGGTGGCGGGCTCGACGGGCCAGCCGCGGCTGCATCCGGCGGTCAGCCGGCTGTTGGGCGGCGCCGCAGAGCCGGAAGGAGTACTGGCTGGCCACCAACAGGTCCGACACCGGCTCGGAGATGGGCCCACGTGCGCCCGCTGGCCACGACCGGGTGGCCGTCCGTGGTCTGGCCTGTCCCGGAAGCGGATCCCCGTCGGTCCAGTACTCGAAGTAACTCGAAGCGGGCCCCTCGTTGGCGGTCCCCTGGCCGCGGAGGGTGGCGCTGTCCTCGCGGATCACCGACGCCGGCTCCATGGGACCCGTAGCAGGCGCCCAGAAGCAGCGTCGCGACAGCCGAGAGCGTGGCAACCAGAACCTTCACCCGCAACGGGCCACTCCTTTCAGACGATCCAAGGGTCGCTGGGTTGCCTACCAGCACGACGGACGCGAAGTCAAGCGCGGCGTATCTACCGACGGTGGTGTGGCGCCTACGACCACGTCTTAGGCTCTACACCGATGGGGAAGGTCCGAAGCACCCCGGTTCCCGCCCTATTTGCGCTGTTCCTGCTCCTGATCGGCGTCGCTTGGGCGCTGGCGGATCCGCCGGGGGCCGGGCCCGACGAGCCCGCGCATTACATCAAGGCGCTCGGGGTGGGCGGCGGCGATCTGTACGGTCGGTCGCTGGGGGGGCCGACCCCGGCGGAGGTGCGGGCGCTCACGAACACTCGCCGCTCTCCCGAGGAGCTCGCTCAGCTCAAGGCCTTCCTCGGAAGGAAACCGTCGGCTGGGGCGCTCTGGCAGCGGCGGACCTCCCGAGAGTTCGCCGTCCCCGCCGGCCTGTCGTTTTCCGCATTCGGATGCGGTTACCAGAACGACGACAACTGGAGCTGCCTAGACGAGGGCGAGTCGTCGGCAACGGCGACCGACAGACCCACCTACGTCGGGACCTATCAGCCCTACATGTATGCCGCGCCGGGGCTAGTGATGCGAGCGGTCGGCGAGTCCCAGACCGCGATGCGACTGGGACGTCTTGTCAACGCCGCGGTGTCGTTCGGCCTGTTGGTGGTCGCTGCGCTTGTGCTCTGGGACCGGTCTCGTGGCGCGCTCTCGCTGGTGGGGCTGATGGTGGCGGTCACCCCGGCGGTGGTGTTCTTCGCGAGCATCCTCAATCCGAGCGGGCCCGAGCTCACCTCCGCCATCTGCTTCGCGGCCTGCCTGCTGCGGCTGACGAGGACGACAGAGTGTCCAGGCTGGGTTTGGCTGGCCTGCGGCGGCAGCGGGGCCGTGCTTGGGCTGAGCAGGTCGCTCGGGCCGGTCTTCGTCGTGCTGCTGGTGGCGGCTGTTGTCGTCCTAGCCGGGTGGCGGGGGGCCGCGGCCGTGCTCAAGGCCGCGCCAAGACGGTCCGCCGCAACAGCCGCGATGATCGCGATCGCCTGCGCTGCGGGAGCGTTCTGGGAGCGCGAGTACCAACCGCATGTGCCCTGGGGGCCGGGCACGATCCTCGACGGACTGGATCCGTCGATCGACAACCTGCCGCATCTGCCCAAGCAGGCCGTGGGTGTATTCGGCGGAACCGACATCTACATGCCGCTGACGTTCTACATCGTCTGGTGGCTCATGCTCGCGGCGCTGCTCGCGGCCGCGTTCTACGTGGGCCGCGGGCTCGAGCGCGCCTCGCTGCCAGCGCTGGCGGTCGCGATCGTGTTGGCCACGCTGGGCCTTTCCGCTGTGTACCGGCAGGTCGGATACGAGCTCACGGCCCGCTACATCCTGCCGTTCGCGATGCTGCTGCCGCTCTGGGCGGGAGAGCTGCTGAGCCGTCGCCGTGACCCGCTGCACCCACGCGCCGCACGTACGTTGATCATCGCGGTCGCCGTGGGCGCCGCCGCCGTGCACGCGGTCGCCTGGTACACGCACGGCCGTCGGGTGTCCGTCGGAGTCGACGGCAACTGGCTGTTCGCGCCCGACGCCGGCTGGGTGCCGCCGCTGGGCTGGTGGGCGTGGATCGCCGTGGTGCTGGCGGCGGCCGGCGCCTACGTGCTGGCCGGTTTGAGGGCCGGCGAGGCGGTTCGTAGCAGCGCCTAAGGCGCGTGAGGTTCCTAGCCGCCGAGCCCTACTCCGACAGCCCCACGGCTTCGAGGGCTTCCCGGCGCGTGGCGTACTCCAGCGCATGGGCGATCTTGCCGTTTTCAAGCCGCATGACGATCGCAAAGTACTCCGGCGGCACCCGCATGTCGCCGCGCTTCGAACGCCCGCCGTAACGCAGGTAGAGCACGACCTGCTCGGCGCCAGCGTCAAGCAGCTCAATCGGCTCGGTCGTGAAGTCGTCAAACAGGTCGACCAGTTCCTGCAGGTAGGCTCGCCCGGCGTCCTTGCCGCGCCAGCTGTCCCGCATCGTTCGCCAATCGATGTCCTCCGACCAGTAGTCGGAGAACGCGTCTATGCCGCTGCGAGCCAACGCCTCGTAGGCAGCCTGGACGACTTCGACGTTCTCCTGCGACATCGCCCGCCCAGTATCCCGCGTTAGCGGCCGCGACTGCTGGGCGATCTGCATCATGGCTTGACCGGCCGTCTGACCGCACCGACATAGGGGTGGATCCCCGAAAGTTCGGAGGATCTCGTGTCCGCTCCCTCCAGCCGCACACGGCTCGGCAGCCGCACCGCATCCCTCGCCGGCCGGCTCTCGTTTGCCAACGTCGTTTCCGTGGTGGCGCTGTTCGTGGCGCTCCGTGGAAGCTCTTACGCCGTCATGCGGGTCGGCTCGGCAGAGATCGCCGACAACAGCATCCGCGGTCGCGACATCCACGAGAACACGATCCGCGCACCGATGTGCGCGACGGCGACCTGAAGGGCAGGGACGTGCGCGACAACACCATCACGGGCGCCGAGCTCAAGGAGTCAGTCTCGCAACGGTCCCACAAGCACAGGACGCGCAAACGCTCGCCGGAAAGCCGGCCAGTGCCTTCCTTGGTAGCGACCAACTGGCCACGACCGGGCTCGTCAAGCTGGCGCACGGCGAGACCGAGGCGTTCACCTCCAGCGGCCCGTTCACCTGGAAGGCGTCCTGCACCGACGACGGCGGCGGGAACACGCGCCTGACCGTCACGGTCGAGAGCACCGAGCCAGACAGCTTCGCCGCAGACTTCGCCGGCACGGGCCAGCCCGTCTCTCCGGGCTCACCGGCCACCCTGTTCGATCAGCCCGTACCCACGTCGAGGTACACGATCGGCTTCCCGGTCAGCGCGGTCGCACCGAGCGGCGCCGCACCGGTGGGCCTGGGCTTTGTCGGCTACAAGGTCGCCAGGGGAGCCTCGGGCCGCTCGCTCCCCGGGGCATCTTCTGGCCCGCAAGCACGCAGGCTTCGCTTCGGCCCGAAGCGGGATACTGACCGTTGTGTCGCGGAGCGTTCGTTCCGGACCGATCAGAGGAGCCGCCGATGTACGCACGGGTCGCACGTTGGGAAGGCGCGGAGGGGGACGCGATGCGTCGCTCAGCCGAGCAGATCAACTTCGAGGCATCGTCAGGACCGCCCGAGGGGGTGCCCGCCACGGGGTTCCTGATGCTGATCGATCCCGACAACGGCAGGGGCTTCGCGATCTCGCTGTTCGAGACCGAGGACGATCTGCGCGCCGGGGACGAGGTGCTCAACTCGATGAACCCGCCCGACGACGGCTTCGGCGAGCGGGTCTCGGTCGAGAGCTACGAAGTGGCCGTGGACGTCAGGTTCTGACATCGAACGTCGAGATCGTTCGTAGCTTCTAGTCCGACAACCCCGCCGCTTCGAGCGCCTCTCCCGGGGATCCGTAGAACAGCATCCGGTTCAGCCGCCCGGTGCTGAACTCGTAGATCCATCCCCACGGCACGTTCATGTCGATGCCGCTCTCCCGTGCCCGGAAGCGGATCCCGCCGACGGCGACGACCCGATCGGCGCCGGCCTCGAGCACTTCCTCCTGCCACGGCGTGAAGCTCTCGAAGTTCTCCTGGATGTCGGCGAGCCAGGCGCGTACCCCGTCGTGGCCGATGTACGGCTCGCCCCCGAGGCCACCGAGTCGCGTGCATAGCTCGACGTCCGGCGTGGCGTTGGCGACGAAGAAGTCGCCCAGCTGCTCGTAGTCGCCCGCCTTCCAGCGCGCGAACGCCTCGCATACCAGCGTCACCAGCTCCTCGGACATGACCGCTGAGTATCCCGCGAGACGGTCGCCGAAGGCTTGCGGCAGCCCTACGGCTGCTCGGTCACCAGCGCCAGCGCGCTCGCCATGCGGGCCGCCGGCGTTCCCGCACCACGTGACGCTCAGCCCGCCCGCCCGGGGCTGAGCGCCGAACGGGAGCAACTGGGGCGGCCGCCCCCGCGACCCGGTGGCTACAGTCGGGCCATGACCGTCCCGCCGGTCACCCGCGCCATTCCCGAGAACCTGGCCGACCTCGTCGGCAACACGCCGATGGTGCGGCTGACGCGCCTGGCACCCGACTGCGAGGCGGAGCTGCTCGGCAAGCTCGAGGCGTACAACCCGGCGGGAAGCGTCAAGGACCGCATCGGCGTGTCGATGATCGACGTCGCCGAGGCCGAGGGACGCATCGAGCCCGGGCGCAACACGATCGTCGAGTCCACTTCCGGCAACACCGGCATCGCGCTCGCGTTCGTCTGCGCCGCCAAGGGCTACGACCTGATCCTCACCATGCCGCAGGGCATGAGCCGCGAGCGCGAGAACCTGCTGCGCCTATACGGCGCCGAGGTCGTGCTGGTGGAGTCGATGGGGGGCATGGACGAGGCTGTGCAGGAGGCGCGCCGCATCTGCCGCGCCCGCGGAGACTGCTGGGTGCCCAATCAGTTCTCCAACCCGGCCAACCCGGACATCCACCGGCGCACGACCGCCGAGGAGATCTGGCGCGACACCGACGGCCGCCTGGACGTGCTGGTCGCCGGTGTCGGTACCGGGGGGACCATCAGCGGCTGCGGCGAGCGGCTCAAGGAGCGCAATCCCGAGCTGGCCGTCGTCGCCGTCGAGCCGAAGGCGTCGCCGGTGCTGTCCGGCGGGCTGCCGGGTCCGCACAAGATCCAGGGCATCGGCGCCGGGTTCGTGCCCGACGTCTTCAACCCCGACGTTGTGGACGAGATCATCGCCGTCGACGACGAGGACGCGATCGAGACGGCGCGTCGCAGCGCCGCGCGCGAGGGCGTCCTGGTGGGAATCTCGGGAGGCGCGGCGCTGCACGCTGCGATCGAGATCGGCTCGCGGCCCGAGATGAGCGGCAAGCGGATCGTGGCGATCGTCCCCGACTCCGGCGAGCGCTACGTGAGCACGCCATTCTTCGCGCCGTGATCGGGTTCGCCACATTCGCCCGCGTGGGGCAGGAGGTGCGCGAGGACCTCGCGGCGGCCCAGCAGCGCGACCCCGCGGCGCGCAGCGTCAGCCGGGTCGAGATCCTGCTCACCTACGGCGGCGTCCAGGCGCTGCTCGCGCACCGCATCTCGCACGTGTTGCACGAAGCGGGCGTGCCGCTGATCCCCGGCATCCTCGCCAACCTGATGAAGGTGGTGACCGGCGTGGAGATCCATCCGGCGGCGCGCATCGGCCGCGGCCTGTTCATCGATCACGGCGCCGGAGTGGTGATCGGCGAGACGGCCGAGGTCGGCGACCACGTGACGATGTACCAGGGGGTGACGCTCGGAGGCACCGGCTTCGCACGCGGCAAGCGCCACCCGACGGTGGGCAACCAGGTGATGATCGGCTCCGGCGCGAAGCTGCTGGGACCGATCGTGGTGGGCGCGCGCTCGAAGATCGGCGCGAACTCGGTGGTGATCCACGACGTCCCCGCCGACGCCACGGTGGTCGGGAACCCGGGACATCCCGTCCGCGTGGATGGGCGCCGGCCCGATGGCCCCGACGCCGACTGGGCCCACCTGCCCGACCCGGTCGCCGACGCGATCGGCGGGCTCGCCGACCGGCTCACGGAGCTGGAGGAGCTGATGGCCGAGCAGACCGGGCACAAGCCGGGGGGCGCCGAGGTGAGGCGATTGGAGCGCCGCCGCGGCCCGGATTCCGCCGGCGGCTAGCGCCCCCTCAGTAGTACACGCTGCGCGTGCGGTGGCGCGGGATGCGCTTGTACTCGGGCGCCTGCCCGCGGTTCCAGAGCCGGACGTCCAGCACGCGCGGCGGCGTGCCGGCACGGTCGGCGAGCTGCTCGCAGGCATGCAGCGCGCATGCCCGGATCTCCCGCTCCGCGCGTCCCTGCGGGAGCAGCGCGCCGCCGTCGATGCGCGTCGCCAGCGCGGGGTCGTAGCGCAGCACGCCCTCCACGCGCAGGACGTGCGGGACCAGGTTGTCCGCGAAGATCGTGAGCCGGTCGAGGTCGGCAAAGCGCGCCAGGCCGCCCAGGGCGAGGTCGCTGGGGACGATCTGGGCGCGCTTGAAGAAGCCGCGGTCGTCGAAGAAGCGCATGCCGCGCGCCAGCAGGGTGGCCAGGCGCTCGGCCGACCCGCCCGCCTCCTCGACCAGGTCCAGGGCCGAGCGCTCCCCGAGGAACCGGCCCAGGTCGCGCAGCGCCTGCGCGTAGAGGCGCATCAGCGGGTGCCCCGGTTCCTGGCCGAGCACCGCCGCCACGGATGCCGCGTCGAGCGCGCGCAGCTCCGAGAGGCTCCACGGGCCGTGGGCCCGAGCGTGGTCGGCCATGGCCGAGGCCACCGTCAGGTAACCCGAGCGCCCGGGCCGCTTGCGCAGCGTCGGGAACCACCCCGAGCCGAAGTTGATCGCGTCGAGCTGGAGCAGGTGGTCGGCCACGAGGTCGCGCGGTCCTTCGAGGAAATGCGCGTCGGGATCGAGTCCCGGAGCCGGTCCCGCATCGGGGTCGCGCGCCGCGCTCAGGTCGATCGAGACGAAGCGAGCCGCCTCCGCGATCGAGCGGCACTGGGCGCGCACCTCGTCGAGCAGCTGCATGACCCCTTCCTACACTGCCCCGCGTGTCCGCCGCATTCGATTGCCGTGAGCTGTCTAAGCGCTACGGCGGAACCGTGGCGCTCGCGGGTGTCGATCTGGCGGTGCGGCCGGGCGAGCTGGTCGGGCTGCTCGGCCCCAACGGAGCCGGCAAGTCCACGCTCGTCAAGATCGCCTGCGGCCTGGTGTCGGCGAGCCGGCGGGGTCGCCGGCCGCCCGCGCGGCGATCGGCTACCTCGCCGAGCTGTTTCGCTTTCCGGAGTGGCTGCGCGCCGACGAGCTGCTGACCCTGCACCAGCGCCTGGCGCGCTCCGACGGCGGCGACGCCGAGCGGGCAGAGCTGCTCGAGCTGGTGGGGCTGGGCGAGGCGGCCGGCACACGCGTGGGCGCGATGTCCAAGGGCATGCAGCAGCGGCTCGGGATCGCCCAGGCGCTGGTCGGCACTCCGCGGCTGCTGATGCTGGACGAGCCCACGAGCGCGCTCGACCCAGTCGGGCGCCGCGTCGTGCGGGATCTCCTGCTGGAGCTCAAGCGCCGCGAGGTGGCGGTGCTGCTCAACTCGCACCTGCTCAGCGAGGTCGAGCGGGTCTGCGACCGCGTGGCCATCCTTGTGGGCGGACGAATCGTGGCGCGCGGCAGCCCAGCCGAGCTCGCGCGGGCGCGCGGGGTGGAGGTGGAGCTCGATTCCGGCGTGCGCTCCTTTCCCGCGGCGACCCGCGAGCAGGTACCGCAGATCGTGGCCCAGCTGGTGGCGGGGGGCGAGCGCGTATACGGGGTGCGAGTGCTGTCGTCGACGCTGGAGGACACCTACCTGGAGGCGGTAGAGGGCGAGGCGGTCTCTTGAGCGGCACGCTGACGATCGCGGCCTACGCGTTGCGCGAGTCCACGCGCCGGCGCGTGTTCGTGGTGGTGCTGATCCTCACCGCCGCCTTCCTGGTGCTCTACGGGGTCGGCACCGAGGCGGCGTTCGACTCGATCGACGCCGAGGCGGCGGGCGCGGTGCTGAACGTCGACGACCAGGTCCTCACCGGCTCGACGCTGCTGGGCCTCGCGATGTTCACCACGCTGTTCCTGGGGTGCGTGCTGGCGGTCTTCCTGACCCTGGGCGCGGTGCGGGGCGACGCCGAGCGCGGCCTGCTGCAGCCGCTGGTGGTGCGTCCGCTCGGCCGGACCGCGCTGCTCGGGGGGCGCTTCGTCGCGGCGGCGGGAGTGTGCGCCGTCTACGTGGCCGCGGTATACAGCGCGGCGACGGTGATCACCGGCGCCGCGGGGGGCTGGTGGCCCGCGGACCCGGTAATGCCCGGCCTCGGGCTCGTGGCGGGCGTGATCCTGATCGCGGCGCTGTCGCTGCTCGGTTCGATCTTCCTGTCCGCCACGGCCAACGGGATCGCGGTCTTCATGGCCTTCGGCGCCGGCCTGGCGGCCGGCCTGCTCGGGCAGATCGGCGACGCGCTCAACGTCGAGACGCTCAAGAACGTGGCCGAGGTGGCCTCCTGGCTACTGCCGTTCGAGGCGCTCTACCAGGGTGGGCTGAACTCGCTCACCGAACGCGTGGGCGGAAATACTGCCCTGATCGTGCAGCTCGGCCCGTTCGGCGGCGCGCAGGAGGGCGGGGCGCTGCTGTGGGCGTGGAGCGCGGCCTACCTCGCCCTGCTCGCCGGAGCGGCCCGGGCGGCGTTTGCGCGGCGCGATCTCTGAGCGGTGGTCGGCAACCCCTTGACCCGCGCTGAGCGCCGAGATAGTTTCGAGCGATCAGGGGCGCGGTTGTCGTAGTCGCGGTACTGGCCGGGTTGCTCGGCTCGGGTTGCGCCAGGCTTGACGGGTGACCCGACGACGGTGTCTCACGAAGGCGCCTCGATTGCGGGCCAGGTGGTCAGCAACGTCGGAGGCGACGTCGAGTACTGGGTGGAGTACGGGCCGACGAAGACCTACGGCTCCGAAAGCGAACACCGGACCGCCTCGACCACCAAGAACGCCCCGGCCCCGGCCCCGGCCCCGGCCGCGGTCGCGTTCCAGGGGCTGGCGCGATCGACGGTCTACCACTACCGCCTGTGCGCGCAGGACTCGCAGCAACACGGCGGACCCGGCTGTGGGGAGGGCCATTTCAAGACGCAGAGCTTCGCCTGCGGCGAGACGGTGAGGGGCGACGTTCGCTTCACAGGCCACGTGAGCTGCCTGCTCGGCGTCGCCACGCCGGGGTTGAGGATCGGCGCGGCCGGGATCGATGTCAACCTCAACGGCTTCTCGCTGACCGGCCCGGTGTCCGTCGGCGGCGGCGGCGAACCCGCCATTGGCAACAGCGGGGTTTCGACGACGTGACGATCCGCAACGGGAGCGTCGGCAACTTCGGCGACGGGATCCACATCGAGGACGCCAGCCGCAACCGGATCGCCGACATGAGCTCGTTCGGGCCCCAGGACGGCATCGACATCCGCCGCGGGGAGGCGAACGAGGTCAGGCACTCCGACGGGCGTGGCCGCAACGCCGGGATGGTGATCACCGCCTCGAACGGCGCAATCGTGGCGGACAGCAAGGCGTCGGGCGTTTTCGGAAGCGGGCTGACGTTCACCGACGTCGACGCCGGGCGCCTGGTTCGCAACGAGGTCATCGGGGCCGACGCCGCCTGCTGCCAGACGTTTGGAATCGCGGTGAGGGGCAACGGCAACGTCATCAGAGACAACCGCGTGGGCGGCTGGAACGCCGGCGAGCTGGTGGTCGGCGCGGGGAGCGACAACGCGCTGATCGGGAAAGAGCTCTTCGATGCCGGCATCTCCCAGCAGCCCGGGGACCCGGACTCGCAGGGCGACGGCATCTTCGTCGGGGTCTTCACCGCCGGCACGCTCCTGAGCGGGAACGGCAATCCGCTCCAGTGCAGCAACGTGTTCTGTCCGTAGCCACACCGCGCGCACCCCGCCGAGCCGAGTGCTTGCGCATAGCCCAGCCGCCCGCGCTTCTATCCTCGCGAGGGTGAGTGCACCCGTCGCGACCGAGAGCCTGCTGGAGGGGCTGAACGAGCCCCAGCGGCAGGCGGTGCTGCACGGTGAGGGCCCGCTGCTGATCCTCGCCGGCGCCGGCTCGGGTAAGACGCGCGTGCTGACGCACCGGATCGCGCACCTGGTCGGCACGGGCCAGGCCGGACCGGGCGAGATCCTCGCGATCACGTTCACCAACAAGGCCGCGCAGGAGATGCGCGAGCGCGTGGAGGTGCTGGTCGGCCGGCGGGCACGGGCGATGTGGGTGATGACCTTCCACTCGGCCTGCACACGCATGCTGCGCGCCGACGCCGAGCGGCTCGGCTACACGAGGAGCTTCACGATCTATGACGAGCAGGACTCGCTTCGCTTGGTCAAGAACTGCGTCGACGAGCTCGACATCGACCCCAAGCGCTTCGCCCCGCGCGGCATCCGGCGACAGATCTCGGATGCCAAGGACGCGCTGCTCGACGCCGAGGGATACCGCCTCAAGGTCGGCAGCTTCTTCGAGCAGACCGCCGCGGACGTGTACGACCTCTACGAGCAGCGCCTGCACTCGGCCAACGCGATGGACTTCGACGACCTGCTGTTCCGATGCGTGAACCTGTTCGAGCTGTTCGACGAGGTCCGCGACCGCTACCGGCGCTCGTTCCGCCACGTGCTGGTCGACGAGTACCAGGACACCAACGCCGCCCAGTACCGCTGGCTGCAGCTGCTCAGCGAGGAGCACCGCAACATCGCCGTGGTGGGCGACGACGACCAGTCGATCTACCGCTTCCGCGGCGCCGACATCCGCAACATCCTCGACTTCGAGGATCACTTCCCGGACGCGACCGTGGTCAAGCTCGAGCAGAACTACCGCTCGACGCAGACGATCCTGAACGCCTCCAACGCGGTTATCTCGAACAACCGCTCGCGCAAGGACAAGTCGCTCTGGTCAGAGCTCGGCGGGGGCGACCCGGTGCACGTGCGCGAGCTCGAGGACGAGCACGCCGAGGCGCGCTTCGTGGTGTCCGCGATCGAGCGCCTGGTGGACGAGGGCGGCTCGCGCGACGACATCGCCGTCTTCTACCGCGCCAACGCGCAGAGCCGCGTGCTCGAGGACATGCTGGTGCGCTACGGGGTCGCGTACCAGGTGATCGGCGGCACGCGCTTCTACGAGCGGGCCGAGATCAAGGACGCGATGGCTTACCTCACGCTGCTCGTGAACCCGTCCGACACGGTCGCCTTCGGGCGGGTCATCAATTCGCCTCGGCGCGGCATCGGGCAGACCTCGCAGGCGCGCCTGGTCGGGCACGCCAACACGATCGGCGCGCCGGTGTGGGAGGTTGCGGCGGCGCCCGAGAGGGTGCCCGGGCTCGCGACGGCCGCGGGCAAGGCGGTCGGGCGCTTCATGTCGGTGATGGAGCGGCTGCGCGAGCGCGTGGACGGCGCCGTGCGGGAGGACGCGGGCTCGGCCCGCGTCGGACCGATGGCTTCGATCGGAGTGGGCGACCTGCTCGCCGAGACGCTCGAGGAGAGCGGCTACACCGAGGCGCTTCACGCCGAGCGCACGGTGGAGTCCCAGGTGCGGCTCGAGAACCTCGAGGAGCTGGTCGGGGTCGCGCGCGAGTACGACGTCACGGCCGAGCAGCCGTCGGTGGAGGAGTTCCTCCAGCAGATCGCGCTCTTCTCCGAGCAGGACAACCTGCGCGACGAGCAAGGCCTCGTCACGCTGATGACGCTCCACAACGCCAAGGGCCTCGAGTTCGGCACCGTCTTCATCATCGGGATGGAGGACGGCGTGTTCCCGCACTCGCGCTCGATCGAGGCGGGCGACCTCGAGGAGGAGCGCCGGCTCGCCTACGTCGGGATCACCCGCGCCAAGCGCGAGCTGTACCTCACCTACGCGCGCACGCGGGCCCTGTTCGGCAACCGCGACTGGAACCTGCGCAGCCGTTTCGTGGACGAGATCCCGATCGAGCTGACCGACCGCGAGGAGCAGGGCCCTGTGGGCCGCGAGGCCGCGGCCACCTGGGGCAGCGGCACCGCCGCTCCTCCCGAGCCGAGCGGGCCGGGAGCGATCTTCGGCCTGGGCGACGACGTCATGCACGCGAACTTCGGCGAGGGCGTGGTGGTCGGGGTGGAGCCGGGCGGCCTCGTGGTGGTCCGCTTCGCCTCGGACGGCTCGGAGCGCAAGCTGATGGCGGACTACGCGCCGCTCAAGAAGCGCTCCTGAGTAGGCTGCCGCGCCGTGAGCGCCGAGATCATCGACGGCAGGGCCGTCGCGGCCCGGGTGAAGGAGGAGGTCGCCCGCCAGGTGGCCGAGCTGCCGGTCCGGCCGAGGCTGGCGACCGTGCTGGTGGGCGACGACCCCGCGTCGGCGATCTACGTGCGCATGAAGCGCGAGGACTGCGCCGAGGTCGGGATCGAGTCGTTTCACCACGAGGTGGACGCCGACGTGGCGCCCGGCGCGCTGGCGCGGCTGCTCGGCCACCTCAACGAGGACGAGCGGGTGCACGGGATCCTGCTGCAGCTGCCGCTCCCCGCGCACCTCGATCAGGACGACTTCATAGTCCTGATCGACCCGGTCAAGGACGTGGACGGGCTGACCGCCGCCAACGCCGGCCTACTGATGCAGGATCGCGAGGAGGCGATGGTGGCCTGCACGCCGGCCGGGGTGATCGAGTTGCTGAAGGAGGCGGGGGCCGAACTGGAGGGGACCCGGGCGGTAGTGATCGGGCGCTCGATCCTGGTCGGCAAGCCGCTCGCGCAGCTGCTCCTGGCCGCCAACGCCACCGTCACGCACTGCCACTCCCGCACGCGTGACCTGCCGGCCGTGTGCCGCGAGGCGGACGTGCTGATCGCCGCGGTCGGCTCGCCGGGGCTGGTGACGGGCGACATGGTCCGCGAGGGGGCCGTCGTGATCGACGTGGGCACGAACCGCACCGACGCCGGCCTGGTCGGCGACGTCGATTTCGAGTCCGCCAAGGCGCGGGCGCGGGCGATCACCCCCGTGCCCGGCGGCGTGGGACCGATGACGCGGGCCATGCTGCTGGTCAACACGCTGCGCGCGGCCCGCCTCCAGAGCTAGCGGGAGTACGGCTACCCGTACCCCCGCATGTGGGCAAGCCCCACTGTGGAGGGTCCACGGGGCTGAGAACCTCCGTGCTGCTCGGACGTGGCGGCCCAGCGGGTCGCCGGCAAACACCGTCCGAGCTGCAGGCGGGCCGAGGCATTCCCCCGCGACGGCCCCGCCCATCCGGCCCGTCCGCTCCCGGCGCTCCCTCAATGCCGGGGGCGGCGGCGCCGGAACCGTCCGGCGCCGCGCGGCGATACGCTGCCGCGCGCAATGGATCTGCGAAGGCTGCGCGCCGGCGAATGGTTGGCGGCGGCGTCCGGCGTGGCGCTGCTCGCGTCGCTGTTCCTGCCGTGGTACGGGCCGGCCAGCGTCAGCGGCTGGGAGTCGCTCGCCGCCATCGACGTCCTGCTCGCGTTCGTCGCGGCCGCCGGCGTGCTGCTCGCGATCGTGACCGCGGCGCAGAGCGTGCCCGCCGTCCCGATAGCGCTCTCCACGCTCGTGGTGATCGCCGGGCTGGTCGGCCTCGTGCTGGTGCTGTTCCGAGTCATCGACCTGCCCGACGGGGCAATCGGGCGCGACTGGGCGCTCTGGCTCGGCCTCGCCGGAGCGGCCGGGATCGTCGCAGGCGCCGCGCTCGCGATGCGCGACGAGCGGCTCTCGATGCCGGGCAGGAACACGGATCTCACGGGCCGGCCGGCGTCGCCCCCCGCCGAGCGCGATCCGGTCTCAGCTCCGCGCACATGACCATCGAGCCGGGCATCGAGCGCACCGACGAGTTCACCGCCGAGGGGCGGCTGCTGACCGACGTGGGCGGGACGCTCGGCGTGACTGTGCTCTCGACGCCGGGGATGATCTCCATGATGGAGCGCTGCGCCTCGATCCTGGCCTACGAGAACCTGCCCGACGGCAAGGCGACGGTGGGGTTCGAGGTCCACGTCAAGCACCTGGCGGCGGCAGGGGAGGGCAGCGTCTGCAACGTTCGCGCCCAGCTCGACGAGGTGCTGGAGGGGCGCAAGCTGCGCTTCGCGGTCGAGGTCAAGGAGGGCGACCGCACGATCGGCGTGGGTACCCACGAGCGGCGCGTCGTAGAGCAGGCGAGCTTCGGCAGCTGAGGGCACGCCCCGCGCCCGTCCTACAATCGCGGCCATGATCGACCGCGACCAGGTGCTCCACGTCGCACGCCTGTCCCGGCTGCGGCTGACCGACGAGGAACTCGAGCGCATGCCGGGCGAGCTCTCAAAGATCCTCGACCACGTGGAGAAGATGGACGAGCTCGACCTGGAGGGCATCGAGCCGACGACGCACGTGGTCGAGCTACAGAACGTGCTGCGCGAGGACGTGCCGCGCCCCAGCCTGCCGCGTGAGCGTGCGCTCGCCGGTGCGCCGGACGTGGCCGACGGCGGCTTCCGGGTGCCCAGCCCCGGGGGCTCGTGAGCGACCTGCTCGGCCTCACCGCCGCGACGCAGGCGGAGCTGATCGCCTCGGGCGAGGTCTCCGGAGCTGAGGTCTTCGAGTTCTGGCGCGGCCGGGCCGCCGAGGACGACCTGGGCGCTTACCTGTGGGTGGAAGAGGAGACCCCCGCCGACCCCGGCCGGCTGCCGCCCGTGGCCGTGAAGGACCTGTTCTGCGTCGAGGGCGTGCCCAGCTCGGCCGGCTCGCGCATCCTCGAGGGCTACCTGCCGGTTTACACCGCCACAAGCGTGCGCAACCTGCAGGAGGCCGGGGCCGCCGTGCTGGGCAAGACCAACCAGGACGAGTTCGCGATGGGCTCGTCGAACGAGAACTCCGGCTTCGGCCCCGTGCAGAACCCCTGGGACCGCGGCCGCGTGCCGGGCGGGTCCAGCGGTGGCAGCGCCGCCGCCGTGGCGGCCGGCACGGCGCCGTGGGCGATCGGTACGGACACGGGCGGCTCGATCCGCCAGCCGGCCTCGCTGTGCGGCATCGTTGGCCTCAAGCCCACCTACGGCGCGGTCAGCCGCTACGGGATGATCGCCTTCGCTTCGTCGCTCGACCAGTGCGGCCCGCTCACGCGCGACGTGACCGACGCCGCGCTGATGCTGCGCGCCCTGGAGGGCCGCGACCCCTGCGACTCGACTTCGCTCGGCCTGCCCGAGGCGGTGACCCTGCCGAGCGCCGAGCGCCTGGACGGCCTGCGGTTCGGCGCCTGGGGCCTGGCCGAGGAGGGTCTCGACCCCGGTGTGGCCGAGGTGTGCCGCCGCACGCTCGACCGGATCGAGGAGCTCGGCGGCGGCGTTCAGGAGATCGAGCTGCCGAGCGCGGGCCACGGGATATCGGCCTACTACGTGGTCGCGCCGGCCGAGGCGAGCGCCAACCTGGCCCGCTACGACGGCGTGCGCTACGGGTACCGCTCGCCGCACTACGACGACCTGCTCGGCATGTACGAGAACACCCGCGCGGAGGGCTTCGGCGAGGAGGTCAAGCGCCGCATCATGATCGGCACCTACGCGCTCTCCTCCGGCTACTACGAGGCGTACTACGGCACGGCGCAGAAGGTGCGCTCGAAGATCGCCCAGGACTTCGCGGCCGCCTTCGAGCAGGTGGACTTCGTGGTCACGCCCACGTCACCCACCGTGGCCTTCGAGCTGGGCGAACGCACAGCCGACCCGCTCGCGATGTACCTGTCCGACTACTTCACGGTGCCGATGCCGCTCGCGGGCATCCCGGCCGTCTCGATCCCGTGCGGCCTATCGGAGGGCCTGCCGGTGGGCTTCCAGATCGCGGGCCCGGCGTTCTCGGAGAGCCGCATCCTGGACGCCGCCTACGCGCTCGAGCGGACGATCGGGTTCGAGGGGGTGCCGGTGCCGTGACCGAGGCCGTTCGCCAGTACGAGCCGGTCATCGGGATCGAGATCCATGTCCAGCTAGCCACCCGTACGAAGATGTTCTGCGGCTGCGAGCTGTCGTTCGGCGAAGAGCCAAACACGCGCACCTGCCCGGTCTGTCTTGCCCATCCGGGCGTGCTCCCGGTGACCAATGCCGAGGCCGTTCACTTCGGGCTGATGATCGGCCTGGCGCTCGGCTGCGAGATCGCGCCGAGCTCGATCTTCCACCGCAAGAACTACTTCTATCCGGACAGTCCGAAGGCGTACCAGATCAGCCAGTACGACATCCCGCTCTGCACCGGCGGGCGCCTGGGGGACGTGCGCATCCACCGCGTGCACCTCGAGGAGGACGCTGCCAAGCTGGTGCACGCCGGCAGCTCGGGGCGCATCCACGGCGCCGAGTCGAGCGTGGTGGACTTCAACCGCTGCGGCACTCCCCTGGTGGAGATCGTCACCGAGCCGGACCTGCGCTCCGCCGCGGAGGCGGCCGAGTTCGGTCGCCTTCTCCAGGCCACGCTGCGGCGCATGGGCGTGTCGGACGTGAACATGGAGGAGGGCTCGCTGCGGGTGGACGCCAACGTGTCGATCCGCCCGGCCGGCCAGGCCAGCTTCGGCACCAAGACCGAGCTCAAGAACATGAACTCGTTCCGCTTCCTCGAGCGCGGCATCGAGGCCGAGGTCGCCCGCCAGGAGCAGCTCCTCGCTGAGGGCGGGACGATCCAGCAGGAGACGCTGCACTTCGACCCGGAGGCCGGCTCGCTCACCTCCCTGCGCTCGAAGGAGGAGGCGCACGACTACCGCTACTTCCCCGAGCCTGACCTGGTGCCGATGGCGCCGACGGAAGAGATGCTGGTGCGCGCGCGGGCGGCGCTGCCGGAGCTGCCCGCGGCGCGCGCCGAGCGGCTGGAGCGCGAGCTGGAGCTGCCCGCCGACACGGCAAAGCTGCTGTCCTTCCGCTCCGAGCTGGGCGACTTCTACGAGACGGCGCTGGCCGCCGACTCAGACCACCCGCGCCGACTTGCCAACTGGACGATCAACGAGCTGACTGCCGCGGTCGGCGACGGCGACCCCGCCGACACGAAGCTCGAACCCCCCGTCCTCGCGCGCCTGGTGGCGATGGTCGCCGACAAACAGGTGTCGGCGTCCGCCGCGCGCGAAGTGCTCGCGGTGCTGATCGCGAAGGGCGGTGACCCGGCGCAGGTGATCGAGGCGCAGGGCCTCGGGCGGGCCGGGGAGGAGGAGCTGGGCGACATCGTCGACCGGGCGATCGCCGACAACCCCGACGCGGTCGAGAAGATCCGGGCCGGCAAGCAGCAGGCCATCGGCGCGCTGGTGGGCGCCGTGATGCGCGAGACCAAGGGCCGCGCCGACGGCGGCGAGGTCCAGCAGATGATCCGCGCGAAGCTGGGGGAGTAGCGCCTGGCCCTCAGCGCTGCCGGCCGCCGCGTGCGCGGCCCCCTCGTGCGCGCCTGCCGCGGCCCTTTTGCTGCTCGCCGCCGCCCAGGAAGCCGGCCACGAAGCTGGCCGCCTTGGCGGGCAGCCCGCCTCCGTTGCCAGTTCCCCGTCCGCCCGTCCTGCGACCGCCGCGGCCGCCGGTCTTGCCGATCAGGCTGCTGACCTGATCCACCAGGCCAACCGGGCCCGTCTTCTGTCTCGTGTTCTTAGCCATGAGGGTCGACTACCCAAAAGACCGGGGCGTATCCTCGCTCTAAGCTCTTCGCCCCCAAAGGAGGATCGCATGGCGCGACTGATCCGGATGGATGGCACTGGACATACCACGCTGGCGGAGTGGACCGCGGCCGACGACCAGGCCTTCGGGCACGCCGTGGACGAGTTTCGCTCGCAGCAGGAGCTGGGCTACATCGGCACGGTCCCCGAGGGCCGGGGAAAGGCGACGCACGTGCGCCAGCTGCCGCGCCAAGCGGACCTGGTGATCATGCGCCGCCCGATCGCGGGCGGCTAGCAGCCAGATGACCGCCGGCCGGGTGCTCCCCGAGCTGGCCTCGGTGCCGTGGCGCGCCCGCGCCGACGCACGCTGGCTGCGGCGCTGGGAGCGGATCTGGCAGGCGTGGACGCTGCTCTACACCGTCCCGTTCGCCACCGCCGGGGCCGCGATGCTGTGGCTCGACCCGATCACCGCCCCGGTGGCGGTCGTGGCCGCCGCGCACGCCTGGATCATCCCCGAGCTGTATGCGGCTCGCGGGGCCAGCGTGGCACGCCCGAAGGGCCCGCGCAACGACTGTGCGGAGCCGGTGGCGCAGGGACTGCTGGGCGATCTGCTCGACAGCGGCGAACGCCGGCTGCAGCGCGCCACCGGCCTCGCGCTCGAGCCCGGGGAGCTGGGCGTGTGGCTCGTGGGGGAGGCGGGTGCGCTGGTCGTGATGCCGGGAGGCCGGCGCGTGCACTGCTTCTGCGTGCGCGCAACGGAGCCGGACCTGCCGCCCTCCGACCGGGTCGCCCACCTGCTGCTGGCGCTGCGCGTCGACGAGGAGGGCTTCGCGACCGTCGCCAACCACGCGTTCGCTGGCGCGCCCTGGCGCGTGCGCCGCCGCCTGCCGGAGCGCATGCGCCCGGCTCTGGACGAGGCTCGCCGCGCGGCGCGGCGTCGCGGACCACCGTCGCGCTAGCCTCGGCGGCTGTGGCATATGACGTCGTGATCGCCGGCGGGGGTTTCGGCGGGCTGTACGCGGCGCGCCGGCTCGAACGGCGCCTGCCCCGCCACAGCGCGCGCATCGTGCTCGTCAGCGACGTCAACTTCCTGCTCTACACGCCGCTGCTGCCGGGGGCGGCGGCGGGCGCGCTGGAGCCGCGCCACGTGGTGGTGCCGCTGCGCGAGGAGCTCGAGTGGGCCGACCTCCAGCTCGGCCGCGTCACGGGCGCCGACCCCGACCGCAACGAGGTCTTCGTCGACACCGTGGACGGCAGACACGAGACCCTGCACTACGACCAGCTGATCGTCACGCCCGGCTCCGTGTCACGCGTGCTGCCCGTGCCCGGGCTGGCCGAGCACGGCCTCGGCTTCAAGACGCTCGCCGACGCCATAGCGCTGCGCAACAGGGCGCTGCTCAACCTGGAGATCGCCGAGTCGCTGCCCGACGACGAGGCGCGCCGCGAATACCTCAGCTTCGTGTTCGTGGGAGCCGGTTACGCCGGCCTGGAGGGCATCGCCGAGCTGCAGGACTACGTGGCCGACGTGATCGA
>JACCSF010000241.1 GCA_013813135.1 Thermoleophilaceae bacterium
GCCCGGGGTGCAGGCCGACCGCCATGGCCCCGTCCGCCAGCTCCCGCGGCGAGAGCGGAATGTCGTCGGGGGTGCCGTGTGCCCAGACACCGAGCCCGGCGCGGTTGGCCAGCGCCAGGGCCGCCCCGACGGGATGCCACAGCCCGGGCTCGATCACCACGAGCGCGCCGCCGGGACGCAGCAGCCGGGCCGCCTCCTCGAAGACGGGCGCCAGCGACTGCTGGTAGGCGATGTGGTGGAGCACCAGCCGGTAGAGCACGATGTCGAACGACGCGGGCGCGAACGGCAGCTCGCCGGCGCGGCCGGTGATCCCGGCGTCGATCTCGCCCACCGCGGCCAGGTGGCCGACCATGTCGGCGTTCATGTCGGCGCCGGTCATGCGCCAGGCGGGCGCCGGGAACAGGTGCCGGCCCGGGTGCCAGCCGCAGCCCACGGACAGCACCTCGCCTGCCTCGATGCCAAGCCGGCGGTCGAGCAGCTCGCGTTCGCGGCGGTGCTCCTGGTCGTAGTGGACCTGCAGGGTGGCCGGCTCCGAGCGCCGGTCCAGCAGGTTGTCCGACTGGTGGGGCTCGCTCACCAAGCTCCCCGCGTGCGGAACACCGCGGGGATCGTCTTCAGCATGATCGTCAGGTCGAGGAACACCGACCAGCGCTCGAGGTAGAGGAAGTCGAGCCGGACCAGCTCGTCGAAGTCGAGCTCGGAGCGGCCGGACACCTGCCACAGGCCGGTCATGCCGGGGAGCACCAGGTAGCGCTTGCGGTGCCAGTCCTCGAGCCGCTCATAGTCACGCTGGGGCAGCGGCCGCGGCCCTACCAGCGACATCTGTCCGAGAACCACGTTGAAGACCTGCGGCAGCTCGTCGAGCGACCAGCGCCGCAGGAAGCGCCCCACGCCCGTCACGCGCGGGTCGTCGCGGATCTTGAAAATCGCGCCGCCGACCTCGTTGTGCTCCTCGAGCCGGTCCTGGAGGTGCTCGGCGCCCTGCACCATCGTGCGGAACTTGAAGCAGGCGAATGGGTGGCCGCCGATCCCGGGCCGCATCGACCGGTACAGGACCGGGCCGCGAGAGCTGAGCTTGATGGCGAGCGCCGCCAGCGTCATCAGGGGCGCCAGCGCCACGATCAGCAGCGTCGCGCCCACCAGGTCGAACGTGCGCTTGACCGCGAAGTCGACACCATCGAAGACCGGCGGCTTGAGCTCGAACAGGGGCAGCGCCTGACCGGGCACGAACTCCACCCGGTCCATGAGGATCTCCATCGTGGACGGCGCCACGCGCACGCGCACGCCGTGCTGGTGGCACTGGTCGACCAACTCGACGGCCTGGTCCTGCGGGAAGTCGGCATCCGTGATCAGCACCTCGTCGATGGCATCGAAGTGGCGCTCGAGCTGCTCCAGCGAACGGAAGTCGCGCAGCCCGTCGAGCAGGGCCACCGGCGTGCGCGTGACAAAGCCGTAGGGCTCGATCTCGCTCGAGTCGCGCAGGGCGTGCGAGACGGCCTGGATGTTCGAGCCCGACCCCACCAGCACCGCGCGGCGGCGGTAGCCCGCGGCGCGCAGCACGATCCCCGAGAGGCGCTCGAACAGCCAGCGCAGCGACGACACGTAGAGCAGCGCGAAGAAGAGCGAGCCGTAGAAGATGTAGTACGACTGGAACGGCTCACCCTCGATCTCCGCGTAGATGAGCACCACCAGCATCACTTGGAACAACGACGCGATCACGCGCGTGAAGCCGGGCCGCTGGGCGCGGTCGCGGTAGAGGCCCGAGCGCGCGAACAGCAGCAGCATCACCAGACCGCCGAGCGGGAAGTACTCCTTGGCCTGGTCCCACATCTGGATGAGCTGCTCGGGAGCGACGATGGCGGTCTTCAGCACCAACGCCGTGTAGATCGCCAGGAAGAGGCCGGCCAGGTCGAGCGCGACCAGCAGGGTGATCCGTGCCAGCGCTCGCACGGTGTCGAAGCGCAAGACGCTGCGAAGTACGAGCGGCTTGCCCGCGCGCACGTCGCGGTCGGGCAGGGGAGAGGTCGGCTCGACCTCTCGAAGTTCTTTGACTAGACCTTCAGGCACAGCGCGTTCCCAGGGACACGAAGTGAAACAGGTGAACCGGGCGAATGTAGCGGGGTGACCTGAGGATCACAGTTCTCGTTCGGCAAGTGGGAACACGTCTGTAATCACGTACGCCTTGATGCGGTCCGGCAGGTCCGTGCCGGCGGGGATCCGAAGGCGCACTTCTCGGATCGAGCCGTGGCTCAGTCTCAAGGAGGTCGCCTTGCGGTAGTCGAGCGACACGACCGCGCCGCTGTCGGGGTCCGTGAGGAGGATGGCAGCCGCGTGGCGGTCAGCGGGGAACCGCGAGCCCCGCAGCCTCGCGACGGCCAAGCCGCTCGCGCCGGCGCTCGGCCGGCGCAGCTCGAGGCCAGCAAGGCGCACCCCGCGCGGGCGCCGGTTCGCCGGCCCGCCGTATGGGCCGGTGATGAAGGTGCCGCTGGACGGCAGGATCGCGTCGCGGTTGCAAAGGCCGATCGCCACCAGCGCCGGGCCGTAGACGGGTACCTCGGGGCAGAACACCTCCGCCGTGAGGCTGGCGCCGCGTGCCCTGCGATCGGCGCCCATCTGCATGCGCAGGTCGAAGCGGCGCAGCGGCACGTCGCCGAACGAGAACGTGAGGCTGAGGCCGCGCTGGGAGAGCAGCAGGGAGTCGTGGCGATAGCGGCCCTGGAGCGGGAAGGCGAAGGCGCCGCGCCGGTCGGCCACCGTCGCCTTCCCGGCGCGCTTGGTGCTGACCGCCCACAGCAGCAGCGATCCCTCACCGCGGGGATCCGGTGGCGACACGGTTAGCGCGCCCACGGCCATCTCGTAGGAGTCAAAGCCGATCTGGTTGAGGCTCGGCAGGATCGGGGGCAGCGGAACCGCCAGCCTGCTCAGCCGGAAGGCGGACACGCGGGCCCGGCCCGTGGCGAGCGGCGGGCCGCGGCGGCGCACGCCCGCGGTGCGGAAGCGGATCGTGTCGGCCACTGCGCCCGAACGGTCGTCCCCGCTCCAGCCGCCCTCGACCTGGAGCCGGAAGGTGCGCCCTGGCGGGAGAAAGCCGGTGGGCACGATGTGCACGAAGTGGCCGTCGCCCGAGGGCTGGGCGGTGAACTCGAAGGGCGGGTCGGCGGTCACGCGCGTCGGCGCCGCCAGGCCGGCGTCCACGGTTTCGCCAACCTGGCGGATCAGCAGGCGTGTGGTGATCGCGGTGGCGGCGGGCAGCTCGGCGCCTGGCCCCGACAGCCGCGTGCTGCCGCCGGGAGTCACGAAGGCCATACGCGAAAGGCTGCCACCGAACGCCTCACCCGGGCTGCGGTTGCAGCGCGGGTCACGGGGCGTCCGTAGGCACCACTCGTACGGCACGAACACGATGCGCCCGTGCTCGCCGCCGATGTACACGCCGCGCCGGCCGAGCGCCGGCGAGGAGTTGAGGTCGTTGCGGTCCCGGAGGGTCGGATCGCGCGGAGTCGTGTCGAACGACCAGCGCCGCCGGCCGGTGCGGGCGTCGAGCGCGTACAGCCGGCCGTTCGCCGAGCCCACGTAGAGGATGCGTCCCTTGCCGCTGGGCGCACGGCCGAGCACGGGCGACGAGCGCACGGTGTCGCCGGTGTCGTAGCGCCAGCGCAGGGTGCCGCGCAGGTCGAAGGCGTAGACGGAGCCGTCGGCGGAGGCGATGTATACGCCGCTCTCTCCCAGGGCGGGCGAGGCGTAGACGTGGTCGTCGGTCGTGTACGCCCAGCGGTCGTCGCCGGTCTCTGGATCGAGCGCGTGCAGCTCGCCATCGAAGGACCCGATGTAGACGGTGCCGCCCGGACCGATCGCCGGCGACGAGGTGACGAAGCCCAGCGTCCCGCGCTTCCACTTGAGTCCCCCGCGGGCGTTCAGCCCGTAGATGTTGAGGTCGAGCGAGCCGAAGTAGACGCTGCCATCCTTCCCGATGCCGGCGTTCGACCAGACCGAATTGCCGGTCGGATGGATCCAGCGCAGGCGCCCATTCGGGTTCAGCGCGTACTCGGCGCCGCCGGTGTTGCCGGCGTAGAGGACCCCGCCCGGGCCCATGGTGACGTTGCCCTCCCACCAGTTGACGAGCTGGCCCTGGGCCGGCTTGCGGGTTGCGCGGTAGCGCCAGAGGACGCGGCCGCTGCGCAGCCGGTAGACGTGCTCGTCGCCCGAGCCGAAGGTGACGGTGCCGCCGCGACCGAGGACGCCGGCGGAGTCGATGATCTCACCGGTCTTGAAGCGCCACCTGCGGCGACCGCCGCGAATTGCGTAGAACCACGTGTCGGCCGACCCGGCGTAGACGGTCTCGTTGCGGTCGACGATCGGCGTGCTGAAGACGCCCTTGCCGGTCACGAATGCCCAGGGCCGGTCGCCTTGGTGGTAGCGGGCTCGAATCGGGCTGCGACCGGTGTTGAAGCGGTCGTGGCGCATGGACGGCCACGGGGCACCCTTCTCGGTGGGGACGTCGGGGGTCGCGGCGGTTGCATCAGGCGTGCCGGTCCCCGCAATCGCAATGACAGCGGCAACGATGCAGGAGCGACGCACGGTCGGGAGGCTACTGGCGGGCTTCCGGAGGCGTCGATCAAGTCGCGGCCGCCCCCGCTTCGAGCGTGGCTGCTGAAACGGTCGCAATTTGCGCTCTTTGCGAGTCGCGGACAGGGACGAACCGGTGGAGGATTCTTCTCCAAACGGTGTTGATGCTCGAGCGGCGCACGCGGCCCTCCCGGGGCGAGATCGACGAGGCGGCCTTGGCGCTGCTCGCTCGCCACGGAGCCCAGATCCTGGCCACTGCCCGGCGCTACGCGGCCAATCAGGACGACGCCGAGGACGCCTACCAGCGCGGGCTGGAGATCCTGCTGACCAAGGCGCCCACGACGCGCGAGGACGAACTGGTGCCGTGGCTCAAGACGGTGGTCAAGCACGAGGCCTTCGCGCTGCGCCGCCAGCGCGAGCGTCTGACGCCCGTCACGGGCGACGGCGAGCCGGTGGAGCGCGGCACGGCGCGGGCGGCCACCCACGACCAGGCGGAGCGCTACGAGCGGCTGCGCCAGGGCGCCGAGGCGCTGCGCCGGCTCAAGCCCCAGGAGATCCGCTGCCTGGTGCTGCGAGCCCAGGGACTCTCCTACCGCGAGATCTGCGACGTCACAGGCTTCACCTATACGAACGTCAACTGTATGATTGGCCCACCGTGCCATTACGAGTCGTCGGCTATATCCGCGTTTCCCAGAAGAAGGGGCGCACAGGGCCGTCGTTCATCAGTCCTCCGCGGCAGCGGGATGCGATCAGCCAGTGGGCTGCAGCGAATGACGCCGAGGTCGTCGAGTTCGTGGAGGACATGGACGCCAAGGGCTGGAAGGAACGCGCCAAGCTGCTCCGCTGTGTCCGCCTGATCGAGACGGGCGAGGTAGACGGGATGGTGGTCGCGAAGCTCGATCGTTACTTCCGCGATCAGCTCGGCGGCCATCAGACCATGGCGCGGATCAAGGAGGCGAAGGGGTTTTTGGCCATCCCGGGCGACGGGATCGACACTCGTCACGAGACGGGCAAGATGCTGTTTGGCTTCCTGCTGACGATCGCCGAGGGCGAGATCGATCGCTTCCGGGCGATTTTTTCGGATGCGAGGGAGCGTGCCGTAGCACGGGGTATCCATCCGTCTGCGGTGGCGCCGGCCGGATATGCGCGCGAGACGGACGAGAGGGGCAAGGTCGTCTCGCCACTGCGCCCGAACGGGGACGCCGAGGCTGTGAGCGAGCTGTTTCGCCGCGCCGCGCGGGGCGATGCCTGGGCGGAGATCGCCCGGCGGGCGAACGGCGAGGGCATCAAGAGCGGATGGGACACGACTGAGTGGACGAGTCGGGCAATCAAGGACTTGGTCCGCAATCGGGTCTATCTCGGCGAGGCGTTCCACGGCGAGTTCGTTAACCCGCTTGCGCACAAGCCGTTGACCGATGCGGTCACTTGGCGACGTGCGCAGCGTGAGGGCTCGCGGTCCTCTGTGGCGCGCTCGGATCGCCGGCCGGCGCTGTTGTCGGGCCTGTTGCGTTGCGCTGGCTGTCGTTACGGGGCACAGTCCTATTTCGCCCGCGGGCAGCGCTGCTACCGCTGCCACCGACGCGTCCTCGCTCCGGGTCAGGCTTTGTGTCCCGAGCCGTCCTACGCGGCCGTGTCGTCGGGGATCGAGGAGTATGTGGTGGAGGAGTTCTTCGCGCAGCTCGAACGGCTCGAGGTCGAGCCGTTCGAGGACTCGTCTGAGCTCGCCGAAGTGGAGGACGAGATCAGGACGGCGGAGGCCGATCTTGCCGTCTACCGTGATGACACCCGCATCGCCAACGCACTCGGCGCGGACCGGTATGTCGCTGGCCTCGAGGAACGGAGAGGCCAGCTCGACAAGCTGCTGCGTCGACGCGCTGAGCTGGAGGCGCCCTTCGACCGTGCCAACGGCTTCAACCCTGTTGAGCTGCGGGAGGTGTGGCCGGAGTTGAACGTGGACGAGCGGCGCCGGTTGCTCAGGAGCCATATCGAGTGTCTGTTCCTACGCCGCGGCCGAACCCGGCACGATCCCATCGCGCCCTTCGTTTGGATCTGCTGGCGGGGAGAGACTCCCGATCTGCCCCGCCGGGGCCAGAAGGGGCACGTCAGCTTCCCGCCCTTCCGGTTCCCGGACGCGCCAGCGGACCCCAGGGTGGCGGCGAGCTAGGAACTCCACGAGCAGTTCCGCCGCTTCCAGGCGCGCCTGCTTGCGAGCCTCTGCGGTCACGCTGCCTCGAAGCTCTGCTGTGGGCTGGCGGAGCTCGCCGGGCGCTGGTGCTGCGTGGTCGGCAGCGCGTCCGTCGGCGGGTGGCCTGCGCGTGTCGGCCCGGGGAGCCGTACGGCGCGGGTCTCGCCGAGCGGGCCGCGGCGGTCTGGGTGGCCGGGCGGGTAGCCGGGCACCCTGCGTGCCTCCAGCACGCCGGAGTGGGCGTCGGCCTCGCAGGCGAACAGGATGCGGCGGCGGCCGACGTAGTGGCGCTCGCTCGGGCCGGCCGAGGGGTGCCAGCGATGGCCGGTGAGGTCGCGGTCGGCGGCGGCCAGGAACTTGTCGCGGTGCGGCTGGTCCTGGCAGACGAACAGCACCCAGGGTGGGTCGCCGCGGTCGACGAAGCTGGTGTGCCGCCACCACCAGGTGAGGAAGGCGTCGTAGCGACGGAACTTCTCGTAGTTCTTGTCGACCCGGGTGGTGCGGTCGTACTCGACCAGGAAGACGCGGCTACCGTCGCGGTCGGCGCGCGCGATCGCCAGCAGAGCGTCGGGG
>JACCSF010000185.1 GCA_013813135.1 Thermoleophilaceae bacterium
CGGCCGCGACCGCTCGGTGATCTACTGCGCCGACGTCGAGCGCATGCTCGCCGACGTGCCGGCCCCGGGCATCGCCGAACCGCGCATCCCCAGCATCATCGGGCTTGCGGAGGAGCTCGACATCCGCGACACTGGCACCACGGGCCACTCCCGCACCGTCGGCGGCTACGCCCAGATGATGGCCAGGGAACTGGGGTTCGCCCCCGAGCACGTGGAGCGCGTGCGCCTCGCCGGGCTGGTCCACGACATCGGCAAGACCGGCGTGTCGGACCGGCTGATCAGCAAGTCCGGCCCGCTCGACGCCGAGGAGTGGCGCTCGATCCGCACGCACCCAGAGATCGGCGCGCGGCTGCTCGCTCACCCCGAGTTCGAGGACCTGCGCGCCTGGGTGCTGGCGCACCACGAGCGCCCGGACGGCAACGGCTACCCCTCCGGGCTGGCAGGCGAGGAGATCCCGATCGAGGCGAGCATCCTCGCGGTCGCCGACGCCTACGAGGCGATGACCTCCGAACGCTCTTACCGCTCAACCCTCGGGGAGGAGATGGCCGTCGCGGAACTGCAAGCCGGCGCGGGTACGCAGTTCGACGCCACGGTCGTCGCGGTCTTCCTGCACGCCCTGGCGCGCCTCGAGTCCGCCGCCATGCCGCAGGCCTCGTAGCCCTTCCCGGGCCAGAAGTGCTTCGGGTGGTTCTTCTCGATCTCGGGGTTGCCGAACGAGAGCGGGACCCACATCAGCGCGACCTTCGGACGCGCCAGCTCGTCGGCGCCGGTGCGCACCGGGGGCAGGCCCAGGCGGCGCAGCTTGGAGTCGATCTTCGCGACGTCCCCCGCGGACGACCAGGGCGAGCCGCCGCCAGGCCTTCTTGAACCAGGCCGTCGTGAACGCCGGGCCGCGCGGGCGGCCGGACAGGTCGTAGGGCGAGTAGGGGTTGTTCGCGTTGTTCATCTCGGACAGAGGGCGCAGGTAGACGACCTCGTCGTGCTCGGCGAGCAGGCCGTTGAGGCCGACCAGGAAGCCGTCACCGCCGCCGCGCGCGAGGTCGCGCAGCGAGAGCCCGTCTGCTCGGTGGACACGGACAGCATCGCGTTCGAGTTCTGGCGCGCGGCGTCCTCCAGGCGCTGGCCCAGCCAGTTGAAGTCGCCGCGCCAGTCGATGAAGTAGTTGAAGACGGCCGGACGCTTGCCCGACTGCTGCGTGAACGCCCCGATCGACCCGGCGGTGTAACCGCCCTGACCGCCCCAGAGGACCTTGTTGCCGGGCGCCAGGTAGGGCTCGGCCGCCGCGGCGGCGGGGAGGGCGGGGGTGCACAGGGTGAGGCGGCGGCGCATGTCGCGGCGAGGCTACCCGAGCGGCCGCGTGCGCTTTTCACCGCCCGAGCCAACTGTCACAAAGTAGTCACAAAGTCGCCTCTTGATGTACCGTTCTCACCCCGCGGGGGAGGATCGAGACGCCGCCGGCCAGTCGCCTCCCCGCGACACCCCTTGACGACCCACGCTCTGAAAGCATCTGATCCCATGCCGCTGCGCATGCTGCGGTTCCTCGACCTCGCCTTGCTGGCGCTGGCGCTGCCGATCTTCATCGCGGCCGGCCTGCCCCTGCTCGGCTGGGCCGGCGCCGCCGGCGGTTGGCTGGTTCAGCGCGGGGTGCAGGCGCTCATCGAGAAGCGGGCGAGAGCATCGGACGATCCCCGCACGGTCGCGGGCCTGCTCACGGGCTCGATGATCGCGCGCGGCTGGATCGTGGCCGGCTCGATCTTCGTGGTCGGGCTCTCCGAGCGCGAGGCGGGCCTGTCCGCCGCGATCCTCGCCATCACGCTGTTCACCTTCTACTTCACCGGCCAGCTGATCGGCCGGCCGTTCGAGGCGGAGCGCAAGTGAGCAGGCGGACCAAGGTCCTGCTCTTCGTCGGCGTGTACCTCGCCGGGGCCGTCGCCCTTTACCTGATCTTCGGCTCCGACGGCAAGAACGAGGAGTTCAAGCCGCAGAACGAGTTCAAGCTCGAGCCCTGGATCGAGCTCAAGGTCGGCGGGCTCGACCTCTCGTTCAACAAGGCCGTGCTTTACGTCCTGCTCACATGTGCGCTGACGATCGGGACGATGGTCTACATCGCGCGGCGCATGCAGGATCGCCCCAACCGCATCCAGACGGTGATCGAGGGCGCGTACGACCTCACCTACAACCAGATCGCCAAGAACAACATGCCCGCAGCGGCGGCCGCCAAGTGGTTTCCCTTCGTGGCCACGCTGTTCTTCTTCATCTGGTTCTCGAACATGCTCGGCTACATCCCGCTGCCGGTGAACAGCGAGGAGACGGTCGACGTCTTCGGCCTCGCGCTCCCGGCCTTCGCCCTCTACGCGGCCACGGCCAACCTGTCGATCCCGCTGGTGCTCACGCTTACGGTGTTCACGCTCTACCAGGTCGAGGGCATCCGCAAGCACGGCCTGATCAAGTACCTCAAGGGCTGGCTGCCCGCAGGCGTGAGCGGCCCCGCCGCGGTGCCGATCTTCTTCATCGAGGTGATCTCGCAGTTCATGCGGATCATCTCGCTGTCCGTCCGGCTCTTCGCCAACATCCTCGCCGGCCACCTGCTGATCCTGTTCATGGGCGGCGGGCTGGCGGTGCTGCTGGGGCTGGCGGTGCTCGGCTGGATCACGCTGCCGATCGCGATCGCGTTCTTCATCCTCGAGGTCGGCCTGATCGCAACGCTGCAGGCCTTCATCTTTGCCACGCTCACGTCCATCTACTTCGGCGAGGCAACCGCCGGAGGCCACTAAGGAGGACCCATGGATCTGGCAGTACTGATACCAATCGCTCAATCAGCCGACCCGACTGACGGCCTCAAGGCGATCGCGCTCGGCGTCGGCGCCGGCCTGGGCACCATTGGCCCGGGTATCGGGGTCGGATACATCTTCGGCAAGGTGATCGAGTCGGTCACCCGTCTGCCCGAGATGCGCGAGGAGATCACGAGCATCCAGTGGCTCGGGTTCGCGCTCACCGAGGCGATCGTCTTCTACGCGTTCATCTTCGGCCTGATCGCCTTCTTCCTCTAGTGAGCGGGCTGAGCGACATCCTGTTCCTGGCCGCTGAGGAGGGCGGCGGCAGCTTCCTCGTCAGCCCCAACGTGGGGCTGATGATCTGGACGCTGCTCGCGTTCGGCATCACGCTGTTCCTGCTCAACAAGCTCGCCTTCCCCCGCATCGCCGAGGCGCTCGACAAGCGGCGCAGGCTGATCGAGGAGTCGATCGAGCAGGCCCAGACCTCCAAGCGCGAGGCCGACGAGCTGCTCGAGGAGTACCGCGCCCGCCTGCGCGAGGCGCGCGAGCAGGCGGACGACATCGTGGTCCGCGCGCGCAAGGCCGCGGAGGGGCTCGCGGACGATGCCAAGTTGCAGGCCACGCGGCAGCGCGAGGAGCTGATGGCCGCCACGCGACGGGACGTAGAGGCCGAGACGCGCCGGGCGCTCGAGGAGATCCGCAAGGAGGTCGCCGACCTCACGCTGCTCGCCACCGAGAAGGTCACGCGCAAGTCGCTGACGCCGGACGACCACCGGCGCCTGATCGAGGAGGCGCTCGGAGAGGTCGACTTCTCAGCGCTGGCGGGCAAGGAAGGCAGCCGCAACTAGCGATGGAAGAGCTCGCCGAGGTCTACGCGCGCGCGCTGTTCGAGGCGTCCAAGGACGACGGTGTCCTCGAGCGGGTGCACGACGAGCTGGGGCAGTTCGGGGACGCCCTCGACGACGACCGCAACCTGCAGCTGTTCCTCTTCTCGCCCTACTTCTCGAGCGAAGAGAAGAAGGACGGAGTGCGGCGCATCGTGAGCGACGCCGACGAGCGCTTCGTCAACTTCCTCGAGCTGCTCGCCGAGCGCCACCGCATGCCCGCGCTGTTCCGGATCAGGCGCATCTTCGACGGCCTCTGGGCCGAGGAGAACAAGCTGCTTCCCGTCACGGTGACCAGTGCGACCGAGCTCGACGGCGGCCTGGTCGACGAGATCGGCAAGCGCATCGAGGAGCAGACCGGCCGGCGCGTTGAGCTGTCGTCCAAGGTCGACCCCGAATTGCTCGGCGGGCTGATGGTCCGCGTCGGGAACATGGTCCTGGACGCGACAGTGCGCAACCGACTCGAACAACTTCGAAAGCAAGTCGCCAAGGCGGCGTAGCCTCAAGCACCCGGCTCGGCCCGGTGCGCAAGGACCGACATAGGAGACCTTCTCAAGTGCAGATCAAGCCAGACGAGATCACGAGCATCCTCAAGGAGCGCATTCAGGGGCTCGAGGACGGCGGCGCCGACCTCTCCGAGGTGGGCACGGTCCTGTCGGTCGCGGACGGCATCTCGCGCGTGCACGGCCTCGACAACGTGATGTCGAGCGAGCTGCTCGAGCTGCCCCACGACGTCACGGGCCTCGCGCTCAACCTCGAGTCCGACAACGTCGGCGCCGTGCTGTTCGGTGAGTGGGACAAGATCGAGGAGGGCGACCAGGTCAAGCGCACCGGCCGCCTGCTCGAGGTGCCCGTCGGCAAGGCGCTGCTCGGCCGCATCGTCGACCCGCTCGGCCGCCCGCTCGACGGCAAGGGCGACATCGACACGTCCGAGACGCGCCCCGCGGAGTTCAAGGCGCCGGGCGTCGTAGCGCGCCAGCCGGTGAAGGAGCCGCTGCTGACCGGGATCAAGCCGATCGACGCGATGACGAACATCGGCCGCGGCCAGCGCGAGCTGATCATCGGCGACCGCCAGACCGGCAAGTCGTCGATCTGCATCGACACGATCATCAACCAGAAGGGCAAGGACGTTCAGTGCGTCTACGTCGCCATCGGGCAGCGCATGTCCACGGTGGTGGACGTGGCCCAGCAGCTCGACGACCACGGGGCGCTTGACCACACCATCATCGTGGCCGCGCCCGCCAACGAGGCCGCACCGATCAAGTTCCTCGCCCCCTACGCCGGCGCGGCGATGGCGGAGCACTTCCTCTACAACGGGGGCCACGCGCTGGCGATCTACGACGACCTGACCAAGCACGCGTTCGCCTACCGGCAGATGTCGCTGCTCCTGCGTCGCCCGCCCGGCCGCGAGGCCTACCCCGGCGACGTCTTCTACCTGCACTCGCGCCTCCTGGAGCGCTCGGTGAAGCTGTCGGACGACCTCGACGGCGGCTCGTTCACGGCGCTGCCGATCATCGAGACACAGGCGGGCGACGTGTCGGCGTACATCCCGACGAACGTCATCTCGATCACAGACGGCCAGATCTTCCTCGAGGCCGACCTGTTCCGCTCCGGCGTGCGCCCGGCCATCAACGTCGGCATCTCGGTGTCGCGCGTGGGCGGCTCCGCGCAGACCACCCCGATGCGCAAGGTGGCCGGCCGGCTGCGCCTGGAGCTCTCGCAGTACCGCGAGCTCGAGGCGTTCGCGCAGTTCGGCTCTGACCTCGACGCCGACACCCAGGCCACGCTCAACCGCGGCGCCCGGCTGGTCGAGGTGCTCAAGCAGGACGAGCGCGACCCGTGGGCGGTCGAGGACCAGGTGGCCGCGATCTACTCGGGCACCGGCGGCTACCTGGACCGCGTCAAGGTCGAGCGCGTCCAGGAGTTCCTGGGCAGCCTGCTCGCGCGCCTGCGCTCCGAGGAGTCGGATTTGATGCAGCAGATCGCCGACGGCGACTGGGACGACTCGATCGAGGAGAAGCTCGGCAACTGCATCGCCGAGGCGATCGACGACTTCGGCCCCGACTTCGACGCCGAGGGCAACCCGCTCGAGGAGGGCGAGTCCGACCGCATTCGCTCCGAGGACGAGCGCCAGCGCCCATCGCGCACCGAGGAGTCCGGCGGGTCCGCCGACGGCGACGGCTCCGGGGATTCCGACGAGGCCGACGAGCCCGCCGAGGAGCGCGAGGAGGCGGCGACGACGTAGATGCCCGATCCCGACCCCCGCACCCACGGATGACGCGCATGATCTTCGCTGGATCTGCGTCCTCGGGCTTGCCCAGCTCGATCCTGCACGCTCCCGCGGGCACGCGGGCCAGGAATCGAGCATCTAAATGGCGTCGCTGAAGGACATCCGTGGCCGCATCGCGTCGGTCAAGAACATCCGCAAGATCACGCGCGCGATGGAGATGATCTCCGCCGCGCGGCTGCGGCGCGCCGAGCAGCGCATCGAGCATCTGCGGCCTTACGCGGACGCCCTGCGGCGCATGACCTCGCGCGCCGCTCAGGCCGCTGAGAACATCCCCAACCTGCCGATCCTCCAAGAGCGCGAGCAGGTGTCCACGGTCGGCATCCTGCTCGTGACCGGCGACCGCGGCCTGGCCGGGCCCTTCAACTCGCAGATCATCCGGGCGGGCAACCGCCGGGCGACCGAGCTGCGGCCCGACGGCGCCGAGGTGCTCTGGTACGCCTCGGGGCGCCGCGGCATCTCGTCGCTGCAGTTCCGCCAGCTGGAGCTGGGGGACAGCTGGGCCGGGTTCACCGACAGGCCCTCGTTCGCCGACGCCCGCGCCATCGCCGACGGGCTCACCTCCGCCTACGTCGACGGCAAGGTCGACCGCGTCGAGATCTTCTACAACGGCTACATCTCCGCGGTGAACCAGGAGGTGCGCCACGAGACGCTGCTGCCGCTGCAGCAGGCGGACGTGCTCGGCGACGACGACGACGGAGACGAAGACGAGGACGATCCGCACTCGCGCGCGCTCTGGATCTACGAGCCCGACCCCGAGGAGATCCTCGCGCGGCTCGTGCCCGACTACGTGGAGATCTCGATCTACCGGGCGCTGCTCGAGTCGACGGCGTCCGAGCACGGCGCGCGCATGAGCGCCATGCGCAGCGCCTCCGACAACGCCGGTGACATGATCGACGACCTCACTCTCGAGGCCAACCGCCAGCGCCAGGCGGAGATCACGCAGGAGATCATGGAAGTCGTGGCCGGCGCAGAGGGACTTCGATAGGGATCCGCGCGCACTCGGCCGAGCCGAGTGCTTGTGGCCTGTTAACAAGGAGACTGATTTCGTGGAAGCCGGAACCCAGACCACCCAGGAGCGCAGGAGCACGAACGGCGCGAGCGAGAACGCCGGGACCGTGGAGGAGATCCAGGGTGTCGTCGTGGAGGTCGCCTTCCCCGCCGACCATCTGCCCGAGATCTACAACGCGCTCGAGATCGATCTCGAGCGTGGCGGCGAGGACACGACGCTGGTGCTCGAGGTTCAGCAGCATCTCGGCGACGACCGGATCCGCGCCGTCGCGATGGACGCCACCGACGGCCTATCACGCGGCGTCGAGGTGCGCGACACCGGGGGCCCGATCACGGTGCCGGTGGGCGATGGAACGCTCGGACGCATCTTCAACCTGCTCGGCGAGCCGATCGACGGGAAGGGCGAGGTCAAGTTCGACGAGCGCTGGCCGATCCACCGTCCCGCCCCGGACGTCGAGAACCTCACACCCACGCGCGAGGTCTTCGAGACCGGCATCAAGGTCGTGGACCTGCTCGCGCCCTACGCCAAGGGCGGCAAGGTCGGCCTGTTCGGCGGCGCCGGCGTGGGCAAGACCGTGCTCATCCAGGAGCTGATCCACAACCTTGCGAAGGAGCACGCCGGCCTGTCCGCGTTCTGCGGCGTGGGCGAGCGGTCTCGCGAGGGCAACGACCTGTGGCTCGAGATGACCGAGTCGGGCGTGATCGACAAGACGATGCTCGTGTTCGGCCAGATGAACGAGCCGCCCGGCGCGCGTATGCGGGTGGCGCTGTCCGGCCTGACCATGGCGGAGTACTTCCGCGAGCAGGGCGGGCAGGACGTGCTGCTCTTCATCGACAACATCTTCCGCTTCGTGCAGGCGGGCTCCGAGGTATCGGCCCTGCTCGGACGCATGCCCTCGCAGGTGGGCTACCAGCCGACGCTCGAGACCGAGATGGGCCAGCTCCAGGAGCGCATCACCTCGACCCGGCAGGGCTCGGTCACCTCGGTGCAGGCGATCTACGTGCCGGCCGACGACCTGACCGACCCCGCGCCGGCGTCGGTGTTCGCGCATCTGAACGCGACGACGACGCTGTCGCGCGCGATCTCGGAGAAGGGCATCTACCCTGCCGTCGACCCGCTGGACTCGACCTCGACGATCCTCAAGGCCGACATCGTCGGCGAGGAGCACTTCGACGTGGCCAACCGCGTCCGCGAGATCCTGCAGCGCTACCGCGAGCTGCAGGACATCATCGCCATTCTCGGGATCGAGGAGCTGTCGGACGAGGACCGGGTGATCGTGCAGCGCGCGCGCAAGGTCGAGCGCTTCCTCTCGCAGCCGTTCTTCGTGGCCGAGCAGTTCACGGGCACGCCCGGCGCCTACGTGCCGGTCGAGGAGACGGTGCGCTCCTTCAAGGAGATCATCGAGGGCAAGCACGACGACATCCCCGAGCGCGCCTTCCTGCTGAAGGGCACGATCGACGACGTGGTCGAAGCGGCGAAGGGGTCGCGCGGCTCGCGCGATGACGCTCCGGAGGACGCGCCGGACGAGGCTCCGGAGGGCGACGACGCTCCCGACGCCGAGAGCACCGAGAACGACGAGAGCAGCGGGAACGGCGATGGCGAGGAATAGCTTCCCGGTCGAGGTCCTGACCCCCGAGGGAAAGGTGTTCGAGGACGAGGTGGAGATGGTCTCCACCCGCACGACGACCGGCTCGATCGGCGTGCTGGCCAACCATGCGCCCCTGATGGCGATCCTCGAGCCGACCGAGCTGCGCCTCTACAAGTCGGATTCCGACGTGGTGCGCTTCGCCCAGGGCGAGGGCTACCTGCAGGTGGTCGACAACTCGGCGCTGGTGCTCGTGGAGGAGGCGATCGCGCCGGACGACATCGACCGTTCGGCGTTCGAGGCGCGCCTCAAGGAGGCCCGTGAGGCCGTCGAGCGCGCCGAAGAGGGTTCAGAGGAGCGAGCCCGCGCGCAGCGCGAGGTGAAGCGCTACGAGGCGTTCCTCGAGGTCACCTCGGGCTAGCGGCCGCTACGCGTCCGCCGCCAGCTGGGCGAGGATCGTCGCCGAGTCGAAGTAGACGCGCTCGCACACGATCCCCTCGCCCTCGAACTCGAAGACGGCGATCATCCGGCAGGTGAACTCGCGGCCGGTGGGCTCGAAGCCGCGCAGCGGGCCCAGGTGCGTGCCCTTCAGGTTGAACTCGACGATCACGGCGTCGTCGGCGTGATGCATCGCCAGCAGCTCGTTGCGCTGGTCGGGGAAAGCGGCGCGCGACTCCTTGAAATAGGCCATCACCTCTTCCGGGCCGTCGTGTACGTCGCCCGTGGGGATGATCTCGTAGCGGGGGTGGCCAAAGGTGCCGAGCGTGCTGTCGAAGTCGTGCCGGTTCTCCGACTCCATGTGCTCGCGCACCACCGCCTCGCGCCGCTCGCGCAGTGAGTCCATCGGTTGAGGCTATCCGAAGGGCTCGGCCCGCCCGTCCTCGAGCCTGAAATAGCGCGGGCGCGGCGTGCGGATGCGCATGTAGGCGTTCACGTCGACCGTGAAGTCGATGATGTCCTTGCCGATCAGGATGTAGTCGATGTCGTGTGCCGCGCTGCCCCGGCGCCGGCTGTCGATTGCGCGCAGCAGGCGCGCGGGGGCGCGCGCGTCGACGTCGCGGGCGGTCAGGCCGCCCTTGCGGAAGCCGGCCCGGGTCGGGAAGTCGTGGGTGGTCTCGAATGAGATCTCGAAGTCGGGCCGGACCTGGATGTTCGTGCGGCGGTCGTCGGGATGGATGATCACCGTGTCGATCCGCCCTGGGGCGATGCGCAGCCCGTCGAAGACGCCGCGCACGCGGGCCCGCCGGCGATCGAGCACCGCAAGCGCGCGGCGCAGGTTAGCCGGGCGGGTGAGCGCGTAGGGGTCGGTGCCGCGGGTGGCGTCGGGGTCGCCGCCGCGCTGCTGCTCGCGCGCGTGCGCTTCGGAGTGCGCGTCGCTATTGGGGGCGGGGGTGCCGGGCGCAGGCGTCCCGGGCGCCTTGGCCGCCGGCTTGTCGTCCCCGCCGGTCGAGGGCAGGTCGGTCGCTCCGCCGGAGATCAGGACAACCACGATCGCCACCACGGCGGCGGCCCCGATCAGCAGGGATACACGGTTGGCGGACATGGCTTGAGGCGGGGAAGGTTTGCGCACCGGGCCGCAACGAGCAAAGCGGCCCCCATGGAAGCGGCGGCTGTGGCCACTCCCAAGGATGAGCACGGCGGAGCCGCCGGCTCCGCCCTCTACACCCACTACCTCGTCAATCGCGCTCTGTCCCGTTAGGGTCGCGAGCCATGGGCGAGCGCACGAGTCATCCACCCGGAACTTTCAGCTGGACCGACCTCAGCACGACCGACCCCGATGGGGCCAGGGCCTTCTACTCGGGCTTGTTCGGCTGGGACACGGCGGACACCCCGCTCCCCGGCGGCGGCGTCTACACGATGCTCGTCAAGGGCGGCAGGTACGTCGCCGCGCTGTCGGCCGCCCGGGACGGGCACCCGCCTGCCTGGAATTCGTACGTGACGGTGGAGAGCGCGGACGCTGCGGCGGCGTCCGCCGCGGAGCACGGCGGCACGCTGGCGATGGAGCCCTTCGACGTGATGGACGCCGGGCGCATGGCGCTCGTCCAGGACCCCACCGGCGCCTTCTTCGCGGTTTGGGAGCCGCGCGACAGCATCGGCGCGCAGCTCGTGAACGAGCCGGGGACGCTCACCATCAACCAGCTCAACAGCAGCGAACCCGCGCGGGCGCAGGAGTTCTACGAAGGCGTGTTCGGGTGGCGCTTCGAGTCGCTCCCCGAGAGCGACCAGCGGTACTGGGGCATCTACAACGGCGACCGGCTGAACGCGGGGATGACGGAACTGCAGCCCGACGCCGGGGCGCCGTCGCACTGGCTCGTCTACTTCGGTTGCGAGAGCGTGAACGACGACGCCGGCCGGATCGCCGACCTCGGCGGCCAGGTGGTGGTCCCACCGCTGCCGATCCCGGCCGGCCGCATTCTGGTGGCGCAGGATCCCCAGGGCGCCTTCTTCGCGCTCTTCTCGGGCGAGTTCGACGACTAGTAGACCCGTCCAGAAGTTCTGATCGTTAGGCGGCGAGCTGGAGCTGAGGTTCGCGATCGGCGATGCGGGCGAGGACGCGCTCGAGGTCACGGCGGGTGAAGGTCCACTCGAACGGCCGGGCGA
>JACCSF010000265.1 GCA_013813135.1 Thermoleophilaceae bacterium
GTCGTCGGCGCGGCTCGAGGACGGCGGGCTGGTGAGGTCGCGCGAAGGGCCGGGCGAGTGGGCGTTGACGATCCGGGGGCAGCGCCGGCGGCGCTGGACGATCGAGGCGTCGATGGCAACGCTGGAGCGCCCGCTGACGGTGTGCGCCGTGGAGGCGCAGGGCGGCCGGCTGTCGGGCTGGCGCTTCGATCGGCGCACGGCCGTCCTGCGGGTGACTCTCGAAGCGCGGCGCGGGACGCTGGTGGCGCGCGGCTGCTGACACGGCCGACGGGTGGCAGCGCGCCAGGACTGATCCGAACGGGCGGGCCGCGCGCAGGTAGTGGGTGAGGCGCCGGTTGGAACTTTCTGTTCGACCGGTTTTCGAACCCGATCAGGAAGGACCAGCGATGACCGACACGGCCACAGAGGCCGCCGGCCGGCACGCGGGCGGGGCGATGCGCGAGCTCGCCGACGACCCCTCGTCCCGGAAGCGCTTTCTGCGCATGATGGGCGGCGCCGGCGCCGCGAGCGCTTTCGCCATCTTCATGGCGGCGTGCGGCGACGATGAGGACGAAGGCTCCGGGGGCTCGGGCGCCGCCACGACGACCGAGAAGAAGGCCGCAACCGGCCGCGATCTCGAGATCGTCCAGTACGCGCTGACTCTCGAGCACCTCGAGACCGACTTCTACAACGCGGTCATAGACGCCGGGATCATCAAGGACAAGGCGCTCGGCGACACGGCCAAGATGATCCGCGACAACGAGCAGGAGCACGTCGACGCGCTCACCGCGACGGTCGAGCAGCTCGGCGGCAAGCCGATGCGGCCCAAGACCACCTTCGACGCGGTACTCGAGGGCGGCCCGGACATGGTGCTGCAGACCGCGGCCACCGTGGAGAACCTCGGCGCCGCGGCCTACCTCGGCCAGGCGGGCCGGATCGAGTCCAAGGAGATTCTCGCGGCCGCGCTTGCGATCCACTCGGTCGAGGGTCGCCACGCGGCGGCGCTCAACACCGTTGTCGGCAAGACAATCGTCCCCGATGGCGCCTTCGCCAAGCCGGCCTCCATGGCGGAGGTCCTGCCGAAGGTCAAGCCCTTCCTTGCCTGAGTCGCAAGCACCAGAAAGGAGACATCAGATGTCTCACGAGCAGCTCGTGGCCCCCGAACTGGCGGCCATCGACGTACAGGGAATCAGCAGGCAGTCGTTCATCATGCGAGGCGCGGTGGCGGCTGGGGCCGTCTACGGCCTCGGCGCGGTCGGCCCGTTCGTCCGCCAGGCGATCGCGCAGGAGGGGGGCGGCGACGTCGACATCCTCAACTTCGCGCTCACGCTCGAATACCTCGAGGCCGCCTTCTACAACCAGGGCCTGAAGCGGGTCGGCGACCTGTCGGGCGACGCCAAGTCCCTGGCCACCGAGATCCGCGACAACGAGATCGAGCACGTCGCGGCGCTGGCCAAGACGATCGAGAGTCTCGGCGGGATGCCCGTCAAGGCGCCGGGAGTCGACTTCGGGAACGCCTTCGCGAACCAGAAGTCGTTCCTGAAGCTCGCCCAGACGTTCGAGGACACCGGCGTCAGCGCCTACAACGGCGCCGCGCCGGCGATCGAGTCAACCGAGGTGCTGGCGGCGGCCGGGAGCATCGTGCAGGTGGAGGCGCGCCACGCCGCGGCCATCCGCTTGCTCAACGGCCAGCCCATCTCCGACGGCGGCTTCGACAAGTCGCTCGAGATGCAGGCCGTGCTGGACGCCGTCAAGCCGTTCGTGAAGTCCTAACGAGAGGAAGCAAATGTTGCCTGGAGTCGGACCAATGGAAATCATCGTCGTGCTGGTGATCGCGCTCGTCATCTTCGGACCCAAGAAGCTGCCGGACCTCGGCCGGTCGATCGGCGGAGGCATGCGCGAGTTCAAGAACTCGATCACCGGCGAAGACCGGGACGAGCTGCCGCCGGCTGATCCGGCGAGCGCAAGCAAGCCCTAGCCCACGGATCCCGCCGTGCCGCGCATGAAGCCCATCGACCACGGGGAACAGCTGACGGTCGTCGACCATCTGGACGAGCTGCGCTCGCGCCTGATGGTCGCCGGCGCGGCGTTCCTCGTGGCGTTCGGGCTGACGACCTGGCAGAGCCACCTCGTCATCGAGATCCTGAACGCTCCCCTGCCGGGGAACCTCGAGCCGATCACGCTCGGTCCTGCCGAGCCCTTCATCACGACGTTGAAGAACTCCGCCTACGCGGCTGTGCTGCTCGTCCTGCCGGTACTCCTGTACCAGGCGTACGCGTTCATCGTGCCGGCTTTCAATCCGCGGGAGCGTCGGCTCGCGGTCCCGCTGCTCCTGATGGTGCCGGTGCTGTTCATCGGCGGCGCTGTCTTCTGCTACCTCGTCGTGCTCCCACCTGCGCTCGACTTCCTGCTCAGCTTCAACGCGTCTGAGTTCAACACCCAGCTGCGAGCGAGCGACTACTACGACTTCGCGACGCTGACGATGATCGCGATGGGGCTTGGCTTCCAAGTGCCGGTCGGGGTGCTCGTGCTGACTCGGCTCGGCGTGTTGACGGTCGACAAGCTGCGCAGCAGCCGCCGCTACGCCTTCGTGGCGATCGCGGTGATCGCCGCCATGCTTCCCACGCTCGACCCGGTCACGCTCGTGCTCGAGATGGTCCCCCTGCTGATCCTCTACGAGGCGAGCATCCAGCTGGCGAGGCTGTTCGCGCCGCGTGAGGGCCAGGGCGAGAGCGTCGCCACGCCGGGCTGATCGGCCTGAGGCGAGCGCGAGCCGCGTGTGGGGCGGCTGCTAGGCGCTCAGCCCGGTACTCCCCGGTCTGGGCCTAATCCGGGACCGCCTGGGCCCGGCCCGCCGGGGCCCGGCCGGCCGTCCGGCGGTCCGGGGTGAGGATCGGGAAACTCCGGCAGCGCCTCCTCGACCTTGTTCTCCGACACCCCCAAGCGCTCGGCGAGGAAGGCCACCAGGTCGGGGCGGGGGTTCTCCCACGCCGACCCGGCGTCGGCGCGCACGTCCCTGAACGCCTTGCGCAGCTCAGGTGGGGTCACGTCGAGCGCGGACGCCAGCTGGCGCAGGGTCAGCGCCTCCTGTCTGTACCCGCGGCCGGGCTCGTCGGGGCGGATGGCTCGCAGTGCGTCCTCCACCTCGCCGGCATCGATGGCCAGCTTCTCGGCCAGTGCGGCGGCGAAGCCGGAGGGGTCGCGCGGCCGCTCGTCACGCAGCTCATTCAGCGCAGAGCTCACCTTGTCGGCGTTCACGCCGAGTTCCTCGGCGAGCCGTCCGGCGAGCCGCCCCTCGCGTTGTTCGGCCAACTCGTCGAGCGCCGCCTGAACCTCCTCGGCAGACTTGCCGAGCGCCTTGCCAAGGGCCGTGGCGAACGCCTTGCGCCCGTCCGCCCTGCGCTCCTCGTGGAAGTCCCTGAGCGCGTCTCGGAGGTCTTCGGCGTCGACCCCGAGCGCGTCTGCGAAATCGTCGAGCGCCGGGCCCCGATCGTGAGGCCCGCAGGAAGCCCGCTGGACAGACCCGCTCTCGGCAACCGCCGAGCCGCCCCCCGCTTGGCTGCCGAGTCCGTAGGCCGCGGAAGCCAGGCCCAGGGATGCGGCCAGTACGAGCGCTGTCGTCTTGTTGGGAGATCGCATGTTGACGAGCCTGCCCGACGAACCTAGGAGGACGATAAGAAATGCGTAAGGAATCTCTCGATGCGCTGACCTCGTTCGATGCCTCGTAGGGCCTAGAGCTGGCGTGAGGACCAGAGCAGCGCGGCCAGGATCACCGAGGTGAGCCCAATCACGAGGCCGACGATCCAGCCCGCCACGTCCTGACCCACCAGCACCGCGCCGAGCGCCACGGCGATGCCGACGATGCCGCCCGTCGCGATCAGCCGCATCAAGCCGCGCTCGACCTTCGTGCGCCGCCGCTGGCGACCGGGCACCATGCCCTGGGGCTGCTGCTCGCGCCGCGCCTCGCGCGCGTCCCGTCGATCAGCCCGCTCAGTCGTCTCCGGCGCTGCCTCCTCGGTCACGAGAGTCGACTACCCGGGTTTTCACCCCGCGAATCAGCGGGGCCCGCGAGATCGTCAGCGCAGGCCGGCCGGGCCCCAGTCGGGCTGCGAGCCGCCCGCGATCAGGCGCTTGGGGGCGGCTCCGCAGTCGCCGCTGCCGCCGCTGATCGGGCTGACCCAGATCCCGCTGCGCTCGCCCCAGGCGAGCCGCTTGCCGTCGGGGGACCGGGCTGGTCCCTGACGAGCACCTCTGGATCGGTCGCTCACGCCGGCGAGCGGGACGGAGCCGCCGAACGCGGCGGGACGAGACAGCCCCCGACGAGCAGCAGAGTGCCGACCCGTGGCCGGCCGGCTGTGCAGAGCGCGAGCCCGCCGACGCGCAACACAGCGCCCCACGGCCGGGCGCGGATCGCCGGACTTCGCGTGCGGCCGAACACCGCGCCAAGCGAGAGCCCGAGCCCGATCCCGTGACGAGCGAGCAACGCCGCGAGCCCGTGTCGCGGGAGCCGGCCGGCGCGGTGGGCACTGATCGCGGCGGTGGTGAGAAAGGCGAGATCCGCCGTGGTGTCCAGGTCGCGCCCTAGCCGGGTGCGCCCGTGCCGCCGCGCGACCGCGCCGTCGAGCCAGTCCGTCACGCCGCCGAGCACGACCACGGCAGGCAGCAGAGCGGCGTCGCGGGCAACGGCGGGCAGCGCCGGGACGAGCCAGAAGCGCGCCAGGGTGACCGCGTCGGCGGGGGAGAGGCGCGCGCGGGGACGGCCGTCGCCACCCTCGGCCATCCCCAGGTGCCAGTCGAGCATCTGCCACACCGTCAGCCACCATGCCAGCCCGGCGAGGGCGGGCGGATCGAGGTCGCTCCGGCGCCGCGCCGCGACGCACGCCGCCG
>JACCSF010000285.1 GCA_013813135.1 Thermoleophilaceae bacterium
AGACCCTGCAACGCGAGTGGGCCTACGCGCTCGAGTACGCCTCAAGCGATGCCCGTCGGGCATCGCTGCCACACTGGATACGCCACTACAACGAGCGCCGCACCCACACAGCGCTCGGCAACCGACCACCGCTAGACCGCGTTCGGAACGTCCTCGGGCGCGACAGCTAGACCTCGAGCAGCTTCATCACGCGCCGCGCCAGCAGCGGGCTCCCGTCGATGCGGACCCGCCGCGCTGCCACGTTCGCCAGGGCGGCGCGACCGCGCTTGTCGGTCGGCTTCGGCAAGCCGCCCACGAGCGGCGCGGTCGCCAGCTGGATCACGTCGGGCAGGGATCCCTCGATCACCAGGTCGGAGCTCCAGCGGCGTCCGTTGCCGTCCTCGACGAGCACCTCCACGTCTCCGAAGTGGAGCCGCACAGGCGCGTAGTCTTCGTCGAAGCGGATCTCGACGCGCCCGCGCAGCTCGCGTGCGACCCGCGGCCGCTTGGCAGCGCCGCGCTCGACCAGCGCCAGCAGCCCGGCCGCCACGCCGTTGGGCGCCTGGTGGCCCAGCTTGACGTCTGGTGGGCCTGTTCGGGGGTCTGCCATGACAGCCGCGAATGCTAGGCGCCCGGCGCGAGCACCTGGACTCGGCCCACTCGACCGTCAGTCGCGGTCGCGCTCCGGCGGGTCCTCCGAGCCGCCCGGGAGGGCCTCCAGCTCGACTGTGTGGCCGGACTCCTCGTGGGAGGGGTCGTCGAGCGGCTCGTCGGCCACGGAGCCGAGGCGGAACGGCTGCGTCGGCTCATGGTCGTCCGGGAGTGGCTCGCCCTCCGGATCCCCGGCGAGCGCGATCGTCTGCGGGTCGTCGCCGTGGGGGTCGGGATCCTCGCCCGGCGGAGCGGGCTCGTCGCCTAGCGGAGCCGGCTCAGCGCCAAGCTCGACGGGCGCCTCCTCCGCCTCGGCGCCGGGCTCCACCGGCTCGGCGGTGCCGAGCTGCTCCGGAAGCTTCAGCCGGTCCATCGCATCGTCCGCGTTTCCAAGCACCTCGTCCGCGAGCTGGCGAATGTCCTCGATCAGGCGCTGGCGCTCGTCCCAGAGCGCGCGCGTGTCGACGATCACCTGCTCGGCGTAGGCGTTGGCGTCGTGCCTGAGGATCTCCGCCTCGCGCTCGGCGCGCTGGAGCCGAGCGTCGGCCTGCCCGCGTGAGCGGGCCGTGATGTCGTCGGCCGTCTCATGGGCGCGCTGGAGAATGCCCGCTGTCTCCTCGCCGAGCTCGCCGAGCGCCTTCTGCACCACCCCCTCGCGAGTCTGGCGCGACTCGAGGTCCTCCACCACCGCGAGCAGCTCGGCTACGAAGTGGTCCACCGCGTGGCGGTCGTAGCCCCGCATCGCCAGCGGGAAGCTCACCTCGCGCAGCCGCTCGGAAGCGCTGGCCGGACGCTCGAAGCGCTGGGTTGAGGTTTCGTCCGTATTGGGGTCTGCTGCCATTCCCGCAGTATGCCCCTCGGGTCGGGCGGTTGCACCTGCTAGCAGGAGAACGCACTGCCGACGAGGGTGATCCGGTACGGGCCCTTGCGCAGCCGCAGCCGGCCGATGCTGTCGTTGTTCAGCACGCTGAAGGTGCCGGGACAGCTCCTGCCCGCCGGGTACCGGCCGCTGCCGCCGCCGTTGGGCACGGGTGGGCCCGCAAGCTCCTTGATGCGGAAGCCGACGTTGCGACCGCCGCGCATGAACGAGCCCGTCTCCGGATCGATGAACCACGGGGCGGGCAGGATGCCGTCGAAGTCCGCCAGGAAGCGCGACAGGTAGGCCGATGCCTGGGAGCACGTGATTCTGCCCACGGAGAGCAGCGTGACCAGGTAGTGCCCTCCGGGATGGCAGGTGCCGATGTGGTCGTTGTGGAGCACCTGGAAAGTGCCGGGACAGATCGTGCCGACCGGATGGTGACCGCCGCCGCCACCGCCACCTCCGCGAGCCCTCTCGCGCATGGCGGGCGACGATACCGCTGGCGGCCCGGCGCGGCGCGCGGCCCACCGCGGAAATCCGATCCAGGTTTACCTAACATCGATTATCGAGCGTTACCTCAGCGAGTCCGCGACGAATCAGTCGTCGCCCCCGCGCAGGCCGGGCACGTCGAGCCCGGGGTCCTCCGGCGTCAGCCCGGGCGCGTAGTCGCGCACCCAGAACGTGCCGTCCTCGAGCATCTCGTTGATCTCGGGCGCCCTCATGGTGCTCACGATCAGGACCCGCGCCGGCTCGTCGGTGTTGTTGTCCAGCCGGTGAGCGCCCTCGCGGCCGGCCGGGCAGGCGGCCACTTCGCCGGGCTCCAGCGCGCGGCCGGTCCCGTCCGGCCCCGTCAGCGTCGGCCGCCCGGCCAGGACGATCAGCAGCTCCTCGTTCGCGTAGTGGGCGTGCAGCGGGAACGTGGCCGCGCCCGGAGGCAGCTCGAACAGCGACGCGCCCAGGTCGCGCGCCCCGGCCTGGCGCCCCAGGCGCGCCCGGCGCCACCGGAAGGGCGGCTCGTCGCGCTCCGCGTCCCACTCCGGCTCGAACAGGTTGGGCATCGCGGGAGGAAGGCTACGCTGCCGCGTCGTGAGCGAAATCAGCGATCGAGCCCTGACCGAGCGGGACCTCGATCCCGACCCGGGAGCGCTGTTCGGTCGCTGGTTCGAGGAGGCCGGCGCGCACGGGGCCTTCGAGCCCGATGCCGTCGCCCTCGCCACCGCCACGCCGGACGGCCGGCCGTCGGCGCGGATGGTGCTCAGCAAGGGGTACGACGAGGGCGGGATCGTGTTCTTCACGAACTACGGCAGTCGCAAGGCCGGCGAGCTCGAGGCCAACCCGCATGCCGCGCTGCTGTTCCACTGGCCCGAGTTGGGCCGCCAGGTGCGCATCGAGGGAGCCGTGCGCCGCGTGCCCCGCGCCGAGACAGAGGCCTACGCGCGCAGCCGCTCGCGCCAGAGCCAGCTGAGCGCACTGGCCTCGCCTCAGAGCCGCCCCGTCGCCGGCCGGGAGTGGCTCGAGCAGCGCGTGGCCGAGCTCGATCGCGAGCACGCCGACACCGAGCTCCCGGTGCGCGAGGACTGGGGCGGCTACCGCCTCTCGCCCTCGGCGTGGGAGTTCTGGCAGCACCGCCCCAACCGCCTGCACGACCGCTTCCGCTACCTGCCCGAGGGCGAGGCCTGGCGGATCGAACGGCTCGGCCCCTAGGACGACCTACCACGCCTCCTGGCTCAACCAGATCGAGATCTACTTCTCGATCCTCCAATGGAACTTCACCCGCCGCGACCTCGACGCCCTGATGGCGCGCCTGGCCGAGCGCGAGCCCAAGCTGCGACTCGCCGCCTGAGCGCGGACCTGCTAGAAGCGCCCGCACGCCGCGAAGGGCAATCTGACGATGAAGGCGGATGCGCAGACGGAGGCCGCGATGGTCGGCATGCTCGACAGCTTCTGCTACGCATTCCAAGCGCGCGACGCCGAAGCCGTGATGCGGCTCTTCGCGCCGGATCCCGACGTCGTGGTGGTCACATCCGAGGAATCCCTCCTTCGGGGACCCGACGAGCTGCAGGCCTTCCTCCGAGCCTACGCGCAGGGGCCCACCACCTACTCCTGGACCTGGGACCGCCTGGAGGTCTCCACCGCTGACGCCGTGGCCTGGCTCCTAGCGGAGGGAACCGAGACCGCCGCCACCCACGCCGGGGACCACAAGCACCCCTACCGCATGACCATGGTCTGCGAGAAGCGCGACGCGCAATGGCTCCTGCTGCAGGTCCACGGCTCCTCACCACACCACGGATAAGCAGCGTCGACCCCGAGATCGACCCGCGACGGCCGGGTCTGATCAGAGCGAACTAACGGACGGAGGTACTAGCCGTCCGGGAAGGGCTGGATCGACATGCCGTGGTCGCGCTCGCGCATCCCGAGCTCGTACGCCGCGCCGCCCTGCACCACCAGCTCGAGGGGAGCCCCGCCGTCGCGCTCCACCTGCACGCTCATGTCGGCGATCGAGCAGTTGACGGTGTTGTGCTCCGGCCCGTCGGGGTCCGCGTAGACCCAGCCGACGAAGTCCTTGCGCGGCGCCGCCACGCTGCCGCGGACGCGCAGTCCCTTGCCGGTCAGGAGAAAGGCGCAGCGGTCCGGAGCCTCGTGCACCTCGACCTTGCGGCCGGGCCCACCGAGGGCGTGTCGGCGGCCCCCCAGCGAGAGGGCGCCGCTCGCGACCCAAGGCGTCGTGACGCGGCCGAGCTTGACCTTGCCCAGCGCGGCATCCAGCCAGTCGCCGCTGTCGGTCAGCCCATGCAGCCAGATCCACCGCTCGGCGTGCCGGGTGCCCCAGTTGTGGCCGATCACGCCGCGCCACCCGTCGACCAGCAGCGTCCGGCCGTCCACGCGGAGCGACCCCTCGAAGCGGGCCGCCGGGAGCGGGCTGAGCAGCTTGGTGCGCGGCAGCCGCGCGCGGTACATCCAGGCCCGTGGCAGGTGAAACGTGGCGGCTCGGAGGTGGCGAAGCGCAAATCCCATTCCGCGCCGTCGACCGTTCCCACCGCGGCGCCCGCGCGCAGGGATGCCTCCCCCACCCTGATCCAGTCGCCGCCGCCGGCGCTCGGTGCCGGCGTGGTCTCCTTGTGCGCGCGCGGCGCCTGGGCGGAGCCGTCGAAGAGCGTGACCCAGAGCGAGCCGTTCGGGAGCGCTCCCGGGCGCTTGTGCACCGTGTAGCGGATCCAGGCGCCGAGCCGCTCGCTCGGGTGGCAGGCCTTGATGTAGAAGCTCTCGTGGTGCCCCGCCTCGACGGGCACCGCGGGAAAGCGGGCCTCGGTGGGATCCGGTGGCGCCACGGACGGGCAGAGCCTACCCGGGTGCTAGAAACCCGCGCATGCCCGACTCACCAGCCCTCGTCATCACCGGCGCCAGCACCGGCATCGGCGCCGCCACGGCTCGCAGGGCGGTGGAGTTCGGCTACCGGGTCGTGCTCGCCGCCCGCTCCCAGGACAAGCTGGAGGCGCTCGCGGAGGAGCTCGGCGGGCCCGAGCGGGCGATCGCCGCGCGCTGCGACGTGACCAGCTGGGAGGAGCAGCAGGCCCTCGTCGCGACCACGCTGGACCGCTTCGGCCGGCTCGACGCCTTCTTCGCCAATGCCGGCTTTGGGGCCAAGCGCGGCTTCCTCGAGGAGACGGTCGAGCACTGGAAGGCGATGATCGACACGAACGTGCTGGGCGCCGCTCTCTCGATCCGCGCCAGCCTCCCCCACTTCCGCGAGCAGAACTCGGGCCACATGCTGCTGACCAGCTCGATCGCCGGCCGCCGCGTGCTGCCCGGCTCGCTCTACTCGTGCACCAAGCACGCGGTTACCGCCATGGGCGAGGCGCTGCGCCAGGAGATCCACGAGGCGGACATCAAGGTCACCCTGATCGAGCCGGGCGCGGTCGACACCCCGTTCTTCGACGCTCGCCCCACCAACGCGCTCGAGCCCGACGACATTGCCCGCGCAGTGCTGTTCGCGCTCACCCAGCCCCCGCAAGTGGATGTCAACGAGATCCTGGTCCGGCCGATCCACCAGCCCGGGTAGCGCGCCCCCTTGCGGGGACGGGGTGCTGTGCCGTCGAGACCGGCGGCTACGCTCGGCCTGAGTGAGCGCCGATACGCCCCGCTGCTACGGACATCTGGACATGGACGCTTTCTACGTGAGCGTCGAGCTGCAGCGCCGGCCCGAGCTGCGCGGCAAGCCGGTGGTGGTCGCCGGAAGCGGCCCGCGCGCCGTGGTCACCACGGCGAGCTACGAGGCGCGCCGCTTCGGCGTCTTCTCCGCTACGCCGGCCGAGCGCGCCCGGCGCGCCTGCCCGGACGCGATCTTCATCACGCCTGACTTCGACGCCTACCGCGAGCGCTCGCGCGAGGTGATGGACATCCTGCGCAGCCACGTCGAGCGGGTCGAGGTCGTCGGCCTCGATGAGGCTTACCTCGACCTGACCGGCTTCGAGCGCCCGCGTGCCGCCGCGCGCCGCGTCAAGGCAGCCGTGACGGAGGCCAGCGGCCTGGGCTGCTCGGTCGGCATCGGGCCGAGCAAGCTGGTGGCGAAGGTGGCGTCGGATGCGGAGAAGCCCGACGGCTTCGTCGTGCTCAACGCCGAGGAGGCGTGCGACCGCTTCGCCGGTTCCCCGCCGGGCCTGCTGCCCGGCATCGGCCCCAAGACGGCCGAGCGGCTCGAGCGCCAGGGCATCGCGACGCTGGGGGCGCTCGCAACCACGTCGGACGAGCTGCTGAGCGAGTGGTTCGGCGCTCGCCTGGGGCCATGGCTGGGCCGCCTCGCACGCTTTGAGGACGACCGCGGGATCGAGACGGTGCGCTTCGCCAAGTCGGAGTCGCGCGAGACCACGTTCGACCAGGACCTGACCGGCCTCGGCGAGCTCGAGCCGCAGCTGCGGCGCCTGAGCGAGCAGCTCTGCGCCACGCTGGAGCGCCAAGATCGGCGCGGGCGCACGATCGGCATAAAGGTCCGCTACGACGACTTCTCCACCGTCACGAGGGCGCGTTCGGTCCCCGCGGCGATGAATGAACTGGACGCGGTCTGGGCGGTCGCCGTCGACCTCCTGCGCCGCCTCGACCCACCGCGGCCGGTGCGTCTGATCGGCGTGCGCGTGGCGGGCCTCGACGAGGAGCAGGCGGGCGTCGTCGCGGCGGACCAGCTCACGCTCTCGCTATAGGTCCAGTCCAGTGCCTCGCTGAAGGCGCGCCGCCCATAGGGCGATGCAGATAGGACACCAGAGGAGATCTTCTCGACTCAGAGCACCCTCGTCGCGAGGCGGGTCCGCAAAGCCACGGAACTCCACCGGAGTGCGCCGGGCTACCGAAGGAGCGCCGCCACCAAGGTCCCGGCGGCCGCTCACCGGCGTCCGGACCGTTCTCCCGGTGCTCGGCTATTCCCGCAGCCGTGGCGGACAGTCCTGGGTCCATGTTCGGCTCCCCGGGCGCCCGAACGCACACAAGGGTTGGATCCGCGCCCACCGGACCAGGCGCACCTCGACCGATTGGCGCCTCGCGCTCGATCTGTCCACCCGCCGGGTCACGGTCTACCACCACGGCCATGCCAGGCGCCGGTTCCAGGCCGTCGTGGGCGCGTCGTCCACCCCAACCCCAACCGGCCGGTTCTTCATCGAGGAGGCCCTCGCCCTCTCCTCCCAGGTGGGCGGCCCGTTCGCGCTTGCCACGAGCGCCCGATCGCAGGTCCTCCAGGAATTCGAAGGCGGTCCTGGCCAGATCGCCCTCCACGGGACCAACGGCCTCTCCGGGGCACTCGGGAGCGCGGCCTCGCACGGGTGCATCCGGCTCGGCACAAGCACGATCACCTGGCTTGCGCAGCGGATCGGCAGCGGTGTCCCGTTGAGAATCTCGCCTTAACACCCGTGCGCTAACTTGGATGGCTGCGATGGCAGGCGATCGGCTGTCCGGACTCGACGCTTCGTTCCTCCACCTGGAGGACGCTTCGTCGCACATGCACGTGGCGTCGGTGATGCTGTTCGAGGGCCCCCCTCCCCCCTACGACGATCTGCTCGAGACGTTCGAGCGACGGCTGCCGCTGGTGCCCCGCTACCGCCAGCGGCTCGCGTTCGTCCCGCTCGCCCAGGGACGGCCCAAGTGGGTCGACGACCCCCACCTCAACCTGCGCTATCACGTGCGCTCCACAGCACTCCCCTCCCCCGGCTCCGAGGAGCAGCTGCAGGACCTGGCCGGCCGCGTCTTCTCCCAGCAGCTCGACCGCGACAAGCCGCTCTGGGAGGTGTGGCTGGTCGAGGGGCTCGAGGGCGACCGCTTCGCCGTGCTGTCAAAGACCCACCACGCGCTCGTGGACGGCATCTCGGGGGTGGACATAATCTCGGTGCTGTTCGACACCTCGCCGGAGCCCGTGACCCCCACCGGCCCCGGCGATCGCTGGCTGCCGCGGCCGCTCCCCAGCCGCGCCCAGCTGCTCGGCGAGGCGCTGGTGGAACGCGCGACGATCCCGACGGAGGTCGTCCGCTCGGTGCGGGCGGTCTTCCGCGGCCCCCGGCGCATCCTCGGGGCGGCCCGCGAGGCAGCCGTGGGAGTCGGCGCGATGGCCTGGGCCGGCCTCAACCCGGCGCCCTCCAGCCCCTACAACGAGCCGATCGGACCGCACCGGCGCTTCGCCTGGGTGCGCGCCAACCTGCGCGACATAAAGGCGATCAAGGATTCGCTGGGCGGCACGGTCAACGACGTCGTGCTGGCCACGGTGGCGGGCGCGCTCGGGCGACACCTGCGCCGGCGCGGCCAGAACACCGACGGGCTCGAGCTCAAGGCGATGGTGCCGGTGAGCGTGCGCCAGGACCTCGAGCGCGGCGCGCTCGGCAATCGCGTCGCGGCGATGATGGCGCCGCTGCCGGTGTGGTGCCAGGAGCCCGTGGCGCGGCTCGACATCGTGCGCGAGGAGCTGAAGGACCTGAAGTCGGGCGGGCAGGCCGTCGGCGCCCAGGTGCTCACCGACCTGTCCGGGTTCGCGCCCTCCACGATCATGGACCAGGCCTCGCGGCTGATGGCGCGCCAGCGCTTCTTCAACCTCGTGGTGACGAACGTGCCGGGGCCGCAGTTCCCGCTCTACCTGCTCGGCCGCCGGATGCTCGACCCGTTCCCGATGGTGCCGCTCGCCAAGAACCAGGCGCTCGGGGTGGCGCTGCTGTCCTACGACGGCGCTATCAACTTCGGCATCGTGGGCGACTTCGATCTGATGTGGGACCTCGACGAGTTCGCGGACGACCTGCGCGAGTCGCTGGCCGAGCTCGCGGTGACCGCCGGCGTCGAGCTGACCACCCCGGAGCACGTCGAGGCATGAGAGACCGCCTCGCGGAGTGCGCTCGCCAGCTCGGGCTGCAGATGCGCGTGCAGCGACTCGGGGCGTCCACGCGAACCGTCAAGGACGCGGCCGTCGCGGTCGGCTGCCAGGAAGCTGAGATCGCCAAGTCGATCGTGTTCGTGGCGGACGGCGACCCGGTCGTCTGCGTGGCCTCCGGGCGCCACCGGATCGACACCGGGAAGCTCGCCGACGCCCTCGACGTGGCGCAGGTGCGCCAGGCCGCGGCCGACGAGGTGCGCGCCGCGACCGGCTTCGCGATCGGCGGCGTGCCGCCGTTCGGGCACGACCTGCCGATCCTGTTCGACGAGGCGCTGCTCGAGCACGAGCGCGTCTGGGCCGCCGCGGGCGACCCTCACAGCCTGTTCCAGGTCGACCCGCGGGAGCTGGCGCGCTGCGTCGAGGCGCGCGTCGTGGCCATGGGCGACGACGGCTAGCGCCGCTCAGCTGTCCTAGCCCGCTGTACAAGGGCGCGCCCGCGAATTCTGTACGCCTGGCGAAAGACGCCTCGAGGTCGCTCGCCGACGATGGCGTCATGGAACTCACGCTCGACGGAGACGCGATCCCCGCCATCGAGACCATCTGGGTGATGGTGGCGGCGGTCCTGGTGATGTTCATGCAGGTCGGCTTCCTCTTCCTCGAGATCGGCTTCTCGCGCATGAAGAACGCGGGCACGATCGTCCCCAAGGTCCTGGCCAACTTCTCGATCGCCGCGCTCTGCTACTGGGCGGTCGGGTTCGCCCTGGCCTTCGGCGGCAGCGGCTGGTTCGCCGGCACGGAGGGCACCTTCCTCGGCACGAGCAACGGCGACCTGTTCCCGGCGATGGCCTTCTCGGCGGCCGCCGTGCCGGCCAAGTTCTTCTTCCAGTTCGTCTTCTGCGCCGTGTCGCTGGCGATCGTCTGGGGCACGACGTTTGTTTTGATTTAGTTGGGGTCCTACGTGATCTACGCGGTCGTATTCAGCTCGCTCATCTATCCGGTCATCAGCCACTGGATCTTCGGCGGCGGCTGGCTGCAGGCCAGCGTCCACATGCAGGACTTCGCCGGCTCGACGGTGGTGCACCTGATCGGCGCCACCGGCGCGCTGGCCGCACTGCTGCTGCTGGGTCCGCGCCAGGGCAAGTACGGCGGCGACGGCTCTCCCAACGTGATTCCCGGGCACAACATGCCGCTGGTCGGCCTGGCGGTGCTGGTGCTCTGGTTCGGCTGGTTCGGCTTCAACGCCGGCTCCACCCTGGGCGCCGTCGGGCTTCGCTTCGCTGACGTAGCCGTGGTGACCAACCTGGCGGCCGCCGCGGGCGTGGTCGGAGCGCTGGTCGCGAGCCGTTTGGTCGTGAAGACGCTCGACATCGGCATGGCCGGCAACGGCGCCATCGCCGCCCTGGTCGCGATCACGGCGCCCTCCGGCTACGTCGAGTACTGGGCGGCGCCGATCATCGGCGTGGTGGCCGGCGTGGTCGTCGTGTTCTGCATCATCGCCATCGACAAGGTCGTCGACGACCCAGTCGGTGCGCTCTCCGCTCACGGCGTCGCCGGCATCTGGGGCACGCTGGCGTGCGGGCTGTTCACCAGCCCGCGCCTGGCCGAGCTGAACGCGATCGGCGACGGCGGCCTCCTCTATACGGGCTCCTTCGAGCAGCTCGGCAGGCAGGCGCTCGGCGTGGTCGCCGCCTTCACAACCGTCTTCACCGTCAGCTTCCTCATCTTCTACGCGATCAAACGCACGTACGGCCTGCGCGTGAGCGCCGAGGAGGAGCGGCGCGGACTGGACATCGTCGAGCACGGCATGTGGGGCTACCCCGAGCAGTTCATGCCGGTGCCAGGATCCGAATACCACCCGCCGAACACTCCAGGGGCCAGGCACAGCGGCCTCGCGGGGAGCCTCGCGGGCCGGACCCAGGAGGGTTAGATGCGCAAGATCGAAGCGATCATCAGGCCGGAGCGGCTGCAGGACGTCCAGGACGCACTCGACGAGCTGGGCGTATCGGGACTGACCGTGAGCGACGTTGTCGGCTGTGGGCGCCAGAAGGGCTACACCGAGCAGTACCGCGGCGCGCGGGCCAACATCTCACTGCTTCCGAAGATCAAGGTCGAGTCGGTAGTGCCGCCCGGCGTGGTCGACGCGGCCGTGGAGGCCATCGTGGGCGCTGCCCGCACCGGCGAGATCGGGGACGGCCGCGTGTTCGTCTACCCCGTCGAGCAGGCGATCCGCATCCGCACGGGCGAGCACGGCGAGGATACGGTCATGCACGAGGAGGCCGAGGGCTGGGGCCACTAGCCCCGCCTCGGGCGCGCACGTGCTCGACCTCACCTGCGGCCGGGTGCTGTTCTCCGTACGCGCCGGCACGCCGCGGAGCGGATCCCACTCTTGGCGACGCGGCCGTCGTGAGCGCATCCTTCGGGGGCCGCGGCGCGACCGTCGAGGATCTGGTCGCCCGGCTGCGGACGGCGGGCCTGCGCCGGGCGCGTGGTCGGGGACGGGTCGCTCTTCGGCTCCGAGCTGGGCCCGCCCGCCTGGGAGCTGAACGACACGCCGCCCGGGCCGGTCAGCGCGCTCCAGTTCAACCGCGGCGTCCTGGCTCTGGAGCCGCTCGGGCCGCGGTACGCCCCTGATCCCTCGGCCTTCGCGGCAAAGGGTCTGCGGCGCGCTCTCGTCGCGGCCGGCGTGGCCGTGGACGGCGCCGCCGCGGTGGGGCTCACGCCGGGCGGCGCGGTGCCGCTTGCGGCCGTCCAGTCGCCGCCCGTCTCGGAGCTCGTTCGCCTGACCAACAAGCCATCCGACAACCTGCTCGTGGGGATCGCCGGCTACCGCGACTGAGGCGCGCTCAGGGCGCTCCCTGGACGCGCTCCAACCAGGCGTGCGACCACGGAGCGGCTTTCAGCGCCAGTGCCACGACGGAGCCGAGCATCACCCAGGCAGGCCAGAAGTACCCCGCGCCTCCGGCCAGCCAGATCCCGATCAGGAACAGGTTGACGATCGCGAGCTTGCCCGCCGTGGCACGCACACCGCGCCGGCGCTGAAGCGCGCGCGCATTGGGCTCGCCGTGGAAGTCCGAGCGCCTGGCGGGCGGATTGCCAAGCACCCCCCAGGCGTCCAGGGCGACGGCAAGCCCCATTCCGAGCAGCGGCCACGCCGGCCACGCGTTCGGGGCTCCCGTCAGCGCCCAGACGGCGAGGATGACCAGCGCGGCGCAGCCCTGCAGGGATGAGCGCACGCGCAGCCCGTGGCGCCGGCGCGCCTGCAGCGCGGCCGCCTCGGCGTCGCTCAGCAGCGGGCGCGGGACGTGCCCGGCGCTCGGGACTCGCTCCACGAGCGGGATGGTCGCTCTCACCTGAGTGCCCTTCCCGGGCGTGCTCTCGACCGCCAGCGTGCCGTCGAGCGCGCCCACCCTGTCCTGGAGGCCCTGCAGTCCCGAGCCGTCGCCGAGCGCGGCGCCGCCCACGCCGTCGTCGGTCACAGTCACCAGCAGATCGCCGTCCCGGGGCGTCACGGCGACCGTGGCGGTGGTCGCCTGCGCGTGCTTGTCGATGTTGGCGAGGCACTCCGAGACCACGAAGTAGGCAGCAGCCTCCACCTGGTCGGGCAGCCGCTCACCGGGCGCGGCCACGACCTCGACCGGCAGGGACGCCCGTCCGGCGAGATCGTCGAGCGCCGCGGGCAGGCCGCGGTTGGTGAGGATCGCCGGATGGATGCCGCGCGCGAGGTCGCGCAGCTCCTTCAGGGCCAGGCCCGCCTCGTCCCCGGCGCGGCGCACGAGCTCCGTGGCCTCCGCGTCTCCCTCCGCCGCGCGCTTCTCGGCCATGCGCAGTGTCAGGGCCAGCGCCACCAGGCGCTGCTGGGCCCCGTCGTGCAGGTCGCGCTCGATGCGGCGCCGCTCCGAGTCGGCGGCCTCGATGATGCGCGAGCGCGCGTCGCGCAGGTCGGTCATCTGGGCGGTCACGGCCGGATCGACGTTCGAGCCGAGCAGGACCTCCGCGTAGCCGGTGTAGAGACGCCCGAGCGCGCTCAGCGCCGGGATGCCCACCAGCAGCGCCACCGCTCCAAGCGGCAGCATCACGAGCGCCTCCCAAAGTTCGTCGACCCTGAAGAAGCCGTAGTCCACGCCACCCGGCACGGCCCAGTACCAGAGCGGCAGCGCCACGCCGTGGATCCCAATGCTGAGGACGACCACCGTGACGATGAACGCGACCAGGCCGAACGGGAACTGCAGCAGCAGGAAGGTGAGGTCCTTCCAGGTTGCCGGGTCGGCCAGCCGGGCCCGCAGCCGGCCCCAGCGCGAAGCACCCTCGGTCACCGGGCGGTACGGGTTGGGGATGATCGTGCCGGTGAGCGCGGCGATAATGCGTCGTTCGCCCTCCGCCAGGCCCCCCCACGCGTAGACCGAGAGGATCAGGATCGGGATGCCGATCAGCGTGATCGCCAGGCCGACGCCGAGCGAGATCGCGGTCACGAGGAAGACGAACTCGGTGACGCCGAGCAGGCCTGCGACCAGCAGGTACCCGATCCGTCCGTACGTGCGCGGGTCGAACAGCTCCCGTTGCAGGCGCGCGATCACAACACGGTCAAATCTACGGGTGCGGCGCGCGACGGTATGTACGGGAGACCGCACCTCGTGGCACCATGCCGCGCGGTGGCCCACAGACGCGTACTGGCGATCGTTGCCGCGGCAGGGGGTTTGGTGCTCGCCGTGGCGCCCGCGGGCGCTGGGCCCTCGGACCAGCGCGGGACGCTCAAGCTGACCCATCGCCTCGACCTGTCCGGCGGGCCCTACATCGAGGGCTCCGTGTCCTATCTGCACCTGCGACACGGACGGCGAGTCGTGTTCCGCCGCTCGCGCCCCGGGAGCATCGACGCCCGGCTGCACCCGCGCGTCGGGCTGTATCGCGTGGTGACCTTCCAGCGCCCCTGCAACGGCAACTGCTCGACGCTGGACCCGCCGGTCGACCGCTGCTCCGAGCGGGTGCGCGTGTACGCGGGCGAGACAAGCCGCGTGGGCTCGGTCACCAGGCCGGGCAGGGGCTGCAGGATGCGGGTGGTCGAGCCGCCGGCGTTCCCGTCCACGCGGCGGGTTCGGGCGGCGCGTCGCTATGTCCGTGGGCGGGCCGTCTCCTCCTTCGCGCTGATCGACTCCCACGGGCGCCTGCGCGGCTTCGCGCCGCACCGCCGCTACGTCACGGCCAGCGTCGTGAAGGCAATGCTGCTGGTGGCCCGGCTGCGCCAGATCGGCAACCGCCTGCCGAGCGCGCCCGACCGGGCCGTCCTCGAGCCGATGATCCAGTTCTCCGACAACGGCAGCGCCGATGCGGCGTACGGGTGGGTGGGCGACGCGGGACTGCTTGCCGTGGCGGATCGGGCCGACATGGGCGACCTGACCGTCGGCGGGCACTGGGGCGCGGTCTACTTCAGCGCTGCCGATCAGGCCAGGTTCTTCCTCAGGGTCGACAGGCTGGTGCCGCGGCGCGCGCGCGCGTACGCGCGCCGGCTGCTGTCGTCGATCGTGTCCTACCAGCGCTGGGGGTTCTCGCGCTTCTCGGTGCGCCGGGGCTGGCACACGTTCTTCAAGGGCGGCTGGCGCCAGACCGGGCGGGGTGCGCTCGTCCACGAGGCTGCTCTGTTCGAACGCGACGGGCGGCGCTTCTCGCTGGTGGTGCTGACCGACGGCAATCCGTCGCACGATTACGGCACCGAGACGCTCCGCGGCGTGGCACGGCGCATCTTCCGGTGAGGATGATCGCCGCCCTTCTGGTGGCGGCGGCCGCGGCCGGCGCCGAGGGAGCGCTTCGGCTTCGCCGGCTACCGGCTCGAATGGTGGCATTTCGAGCACCGCGTGCTGGGCGCTCGCCACCTCGATTTGACCCTGGGGCGCTCGGCTGGCCGGTTCGGCGGCCCCCCGCGCGCGGGGCCGCCGAACCGACCATCGAACCGCGATAATGGGGGCATGCCCCCTGGACAGGATCTGCTGAGAGTCGCGCTCGCTCAGATCAACCCGACCGTGGGCGACATCGACGGCAACGCGCGCAAGATCGCGGACCGGATCGCCGAGGCGCGCGATCGGAGCGCGGCGCTGGTGGTGTTCCCGGAGCTGGCCCTGAGCGGCTACCCGCCCGAGGACCTGCTGCTGAAGACCTCCTTCCTTGAGCGCGCGGCCGCGGCTCTGGAGGAGCTGGCCGCCCAGACCCGCGGGATCGTGGCGCTGGTCGGCTTTCCCCAGCGCGCCGAGGACGTGTACAACGCGGCGGCGGTGCTGGCCGACGGCGAGGTCGCGGGGGTCTACCGCAAGATGTACCTGCCGAACTACGGCGTGTTCGACGAACAGCGCTATTTCCAGTCGGGCGCCGAGGCGGGCATCTTCGAGCTGAACGGGATCCCGATCGGGATCACCGTCTGCGAGGACATCTGGGAGCCAGGGCCGCCGGCGATGACGGAGGCGCTCGCCGGCGCCCAGATGATCGTGAACCTGTCGGCCTCCCCCTACCGCATCGGCTACGGGCACGGCCGCGAGCGCATGCTCGTGCAGCGGGCCGTCGACAACCTGGCGGCGGTCGTGTTCGTGAACACGGTGGGCGGCCAGGACGAGCTCGTGTTCGACGGGCACAGCCTGGCCGTCGACCAGGACGGCCGCGTGCTCGCGCGCTGCCCGCAGTTCGAGGAGAGCCTCACGCTGTGCACGATCGACCCGCGCGAGGTGGGATCCGCACGCCTGCGCGACACCCGCCACCGCGCCAACGTGCGCCGGCAGCGGCGCGCGGCACCGGTGGCGGAGCCGCCCGCGGTCCACCTTGCCAGCCTCGAGGTCGAGGGTGGAGGCAAGACGGTCGGCGGCGCCACCGCGGAGCTGCTGGGCCCCGAGGCCGAGGTCTATACGGCGTTGCGCACCGGATTGCGCGACTACGTGGACAAGAACGGCTTCGAGCACGTGCTGCTGGCCCTGTCGGGCGGCATCGACTCGGCCCTGGTGGCGATGATCGCCGTCGACGCGCTCGGCCCCGAGCGGGTCACATGCGTCTCGATGCCGTCGCCCTACTCGAGCGCGGGCACCCAGGCGGATGCGCGCGCGATCGCGGAGAACCTGGGTGTGGCGTTCAGGGAGATCCCGATCGCCGAGGCGATGGAGTCGTACGCCGAGATGCTCTCGGACGCGTTCGCCGGCCGCGAGCCCGACATCGCCGAGGAGAACATCCAGGCGCGCATCCGCGGCAACGTCGTGATGGCGCTCTCGAACAAGTTCGGGTGGCTGGTGCTCGCCACCGGCAACAAGTCCGAGCTGTCGGTGGGCTACGCGACCCTCTACGGGGACATGGCCGGCGGCTTCGCGGTCATCAAGGACGTCTTCAAGGGGTGGGTCTACCGGCTCGTGCGCTGGCGCAACGAACAGGAGGGCCGCGAGCTCGTGCCGGTCAGCGTGCTCGAGCGCCCGCCCTCCGCGGAGCTGCGCCACGAGCAGCGCGACGACGACTCCCTGCCTCCCTACGAGATCCTCGACGCCATTCTGGCCGGCTACGTCGAGGAGGACCTCGACGCCGTCGAGCTGGTGCGGCGCGGCCTGCCCGCCGATGACGTGGAGCGCGCGATCGGCATGGTCGACCGGGCCGAGTACAAGCGCCGGCAGGCGCCGCCGGGGATCAAGATCTCCACGAAGGCGTTTGGCCGCGACCGCCGTTTGCCGATCACCAACCGCTTCGAGGCGCGGGCCGAGGCCCAGCAGCGGCGGCTGCGCGCGCTGCGGTGACCGCGCCGGGCCTGCTCTCCCCTGTCGAGGACGAGCGGGCCCGCCTGGTGGCCTGGGTGTCGCTGGTGGCGCTCCCGGCCGCCGGACTCGTGCTGCTGCTTGCCGGCCCGACACGGATGTGCGCGGCGCGGCTGGAGAGCCGCGCCCCTGCCGACGGCGTGGTGGTCGGAGGCCCGACGCTGCGTGCGGTGCGGGGCTTGCGGGTGACGGCGCTGGGGCCGCTTGGGATGAACGGCAAGCAGGAGCCCGTGGAGGCCTACCGGCTCGAGATGGGAGGCTAGCCCGCCTCCTCGTGCGCGGCCGCAACCTTCTTCGGCACGACCATCCGCCAGGCGTCGAGGACCAGCTCGCGCATCTCGGTCGCGTCGATCGCGTCCAGCCGCACGAGCACCCAGTTGAAGCGCAGATCGGATTCGCGCGGCATCATGAACTTGTGCGGCTCCGAGGCGACCAGCGCCTCCCGCTCCTCCTTCGGGAACCCGAAGCCCATCACGGTCTCGTCGCGCGAGAAGGACACGTACACGATCTGGCCGATGCGGAACTTCACGCGGTCGTGCACGAGCACCTCGTAGCTGCGCGGCAGGCCGAGGGCGAACGAGCGCACCTCCTCGACCGTCACCACGGTCTCAGGCGGCCTGTGCGGGCCGCACGGCGAGCGTCACGCGGGAGATCGCGCAGAGCCGCCCCTCGTCGTCGGTGAACTCGACGTCCCAGACCCACGTCGTGCGGCCGCGATGCCGGGGCGTGCCCTCGCCGTTCACGTGCCCGCTCGTGACCGGGCGCAGGAACGTCGTGTGATTCGACTGGCCGACGGCGAAGTTCCCGCCCGGCCCCACGGCTGCCACCGTGGCCCACGACACCATCGCCTCCGCCAGCGCGGCGTAGGTGCCGCCGTGCACGAGGCCCATCGGCTGCTGAACGCGCCGTTCGGCGGCGCAGCGCGCGCGGCAGCGCTCGCCGTTCGCCTCGAGCAGCTCGAAGCCGAGCACGTCGTCGAGAGTCCCGGGCGCGGGGTACCCCTCTACCTGCCGTTCCGCCACCGGCGGGCACACTACAGTTCCCCCTGCTCATGGCGACTTTCGATCAGCTTTCGGACGAGCAGCGGGCGATCGTCGAGCTTGTCCTGCAGCAGGGCAAGAGCTACGACGAGCTGGCGGAGATGCTCGGGATCCCCGAGGCGCGCGTGCGCGAGCGTGCGCGCGACGCCCTCGTGAAGCTCGCCCCGGTCAGCGTGCGCGGCGTCGAGGAAGACTGGCGCGGGCAGCTCGCCGACTACGTGCTCGGCCAGCAGGCCGGCCCCGAGGCGACCGCCACGCGCGGTCACCTGCGCCGTTCCGAGGCGGCCCGCAGCTGGACCCGCTCGCTGCTCGACTCGCTCGAGCAGCTCTACCCCAACGGCGACATGCCGGCGGTTCCCGACGGCGAGCGCGGCTCGCGCCGGGCCGCCGCCGCTC
>JACCSF010000287.1 GCA_013813135.1 Thermoleophilaceae bacterium
CGCGAGCAGGGCCAGCCCGTTGGCGGCGATCCGATCGCCGGCGCGGGCGAGCGCGGTGCCGGCCCAGCGCCCGGTCGCGGGGGAGCGGCTTTCGGCTTCGTGCAGCCCGGCCGTGAAGACCAGCGCCCACCCCGTGGCCAGCAGGTAGCCGGCCAGCACGTCGCTGGGGAAGTGCCAGGCCCAGACAACCACCGACGCGCCTACACCCAGCGCCAGCCCCGACCCGATCACCGCGGCCGCCAGCCTGCCGCGCCGCGGCGCGACCAGCACCCCGGCGAGCGCAAGCGACATCGCGGCCGCCGCGTGCCCGCTCGGAAGCGCCTCCGGCCCCAGCGTGTAGTCGAGGATCGGCGGCATGCGCGGATGCGACAGCAGGATCTTGAGCAGCTGGCTGGACACGCTCGTGGCAGCGACGAAGGCGATCACCGTCAGCGCAACCCGCGGGCGCCCGCGCACCAGCGCGAACGCCGCGAGCGCGAGCGTGATCGCGGCGACCTGGGGCGCGTTGCCGAGCTGGGTGAGCCGCAGGGTCACCGCGCCCACCCAGCCGTCGTTGGACTGAACGAAGCCGGTGAAGCCCTGAACGTCGAGCGACTGCCCGGGACCCCACACGTACGCGCCCCACACCACGATGGCGAACAGAACGGCGCAGCCGGTGGCCATTCCGAGCAGCGTCCTGGTGCGGCGGTCCATACACCCAACGTAGCTGACGCTCTTCGGCCCGGCGGCGCTATCCGGCCGGCGAGGGCGCCGGCACGGCCCAATTCGGGCCGGAGGATCAACCGTCTGTAGGACCCCATGCCGCTTTCAGAGCCGCGAGCCTGATCGCCATCGCTCGAGGATGGGGTCTTTGAGGCCAACCGGCCGACCTGGCGCTGCTGCGCTCATCGGAGCCGCATCGGGGCTCGGATCCGTGTCGGTGCTGGCGAAGCTCGCCTACGAGGCAGGCTCACAACCCGTGCCGCTGTTCGCGGCACGGGTTGATGTGGCCGCGCTTCTGCTCGCAGTTGTCGGAGCACGGCGCCGAGCTATCTGCGAAGCAGGCATCGAGGCGCGCCATATCGCGCTCGGCGGCCTGGGCGGCGCTGCATTCGCGGGAGCCGGCATGGCCGAGTTCGAGGCCCTCTCGCGGGCCCCCGCCGCAACTGTGGTGCTGCTGGTGTTCGTAGCACCGGTTTGGGTGGCCCTTGCGTCCTGGATGCTCTGGCGCACGGCAATCGGCTGGATTCGCTGTGGACTATTCGCACTGGTGCTCGCGGGCACAGGGCTTCTCGTTGCGACTCCGGATCGGCACCAGCTTGACGACCATGCGGTCGCGTTGGCGCTCGTCGCCTCGGTTCTCTCGGCCACCTTCTTCCTGATCATGGCCCGGCTGGTTGCGGACATGCGGCCGCGTCGGGCAAGCTGCCTCCTGGCAATTGGAGCGGCGCTGTGCACAACCCTCGTGAGCGCCCAGGCTGCGGCCGGTGAGCTCAGCAGCTTCCCAAGGGCCTGGTATGCGATTTCGATTGGCGCGATCACCGCCCTGGCGCTGGGTCTGCTGTGCGCCGGGATGGGGCAGACCTCAGTTCTGTCGGGCTCGGCCATCGTGGGCGCTGAGCCGGTTGTGGCGGCCGTCCTCTCGTGGCTCGTGCTTGGCGAGGTGCTCACCACGCTTCAGCTGGTCGGGGCGACGGGCGTCCTGCTCGGCGTCACGATGCTGTCGGTGCGCTCCTTAGGACTCGCTCACCTCGCGAGCGCGTCGCCACTGGTCGAACCCCACGGCTGCGACGAGGATGATTCCCACGACGACGTCCTGCCAGAACCGCTCGACGCCACCGATCAACAGACCGTTGGCTAGCACCACCGGTATGAAAACCCCCACCACGGACGCGCCCATCAGGCCGATGCCGCCGGTCAGGCTCGCCCCGCCGATGACGACGGCCGCGAGAGCGGCAATCAGCTCGGTCGTGTGGCCCGTCGAGACGCTGGCCACCGCGAAGCGCGCAACCTCGATCAGTCCCGCACATCCGGCGAGCGCCCCCGATAGGACGTAGAGCATGAACAGGTGGCGTGAGATCGCGATTCCGCCACGGCGCGCAGCTTCCTCGTTCGAGCCGATCAGGTAGTTGTGCTCTCCCCATCGAGTGCGGGAGAGCAGGAACCCGCAGGCCAGGACCAGGATGGCGGCAACGACGAACGGCAGGGGCACGCCGAATACGGTGGCGAGTCCGACCTCTTCCTGAATACTCGCGGGAGTTCCGCTCACGTTAGACCCGCCGCTGAGGAGGCGGGCGGCGCCGAGCGCCGCTCCGAGCGAGCCGAGCGTGACGACGAATGGAGGCAGCCGGGCGTACGCGATCAGCCACCCGTTGATGGCGCCCCATGCCGCGCCGCTACCGACACCCACTCCCACACCCACGAGCGCGGCGGTGAATTCGTGATCCGACGAGCCGTCGGAGACGCTCTTCATCGTCAGCGCCGCCGCTACCGCCGAGAAGGTCATAACGGAGCCGATCGACAGGTCGAGACCTCCGCTGATGATCACGACCGTGGCTCCGGCGGCCAACACCAGCAGGGTCGATGCGTCGCCAGCGACAGTCTGCGCGTTGAACGTCGTCACAAACGTGTCGGCGGGCAGGATCAAGGCAAACGCGGCGATCAGCGCCACGAGCACGACGAGAATCCAGAACACGCCGGTGGCGGGCGCGCTCCGGAACGCGGCAGCGAGCCGCCTGGGTGCGGCTTGTTCCATCAACATCAGGAGTGGCCGCCCACCATCGCGGTCACGACCCACGTCGCGTCCACGTCCGACGTGTCACGCGTCCCGGCGTTTCGTCCGAGTCGGAGGACCGTCACACGATCGGAGATTTCGAGTACCTGCGGAACGTCATGAGAGATCAGCAGGACGCCGTAGTGCCGGCTGCGCAGGTTCTTGATCAACTCGTCGACCGCAGCGCGCTGCCGCACGCCGAGCGCCGCGGTTGGCTCGTCCAGGAGCACGATCGTCTTGGCCCAGATCGCCGCGCGCGCGATCGCGACGCCCTGTCGCTGGCCGCCGGAGAGCATCCGCACCGGACGCTCAACGTCGCTGACAGGCACGGCGAGCTGGCCGAACGCCTGGCTGGTGCGATCCGTCATGGCCGCGCGATCGAGGACTCCCAGGTGCCCGAGCAGACCGGAACGACGGACCTCGCGGCCGATATACACATTCGCGACGCACGACCGATGATCGGCGAGCGCAAGGTCCTGGTACACGGTCTCGATGCCGATCCGGCGAGCGTCGAGAGGCGAGGCGAACTCGACCGCTGCACCTTGGGCTCTTACCTCGCCGCCGTCGGGCTTGACGACGCCCGCGGCGACCTTGAGCAGGGTCGACTTTCCCGCGCCGTTGTCGCCCATGACGGCGTGGACCTCTCCGGCCCTCAACGTCAGGCTGACGCCGCGGAGAGCTTCCACGCGGCCAAACGCCTTGCGAATATCACGGAGCTCCAACACCGGTTCGCCGGTGCCGGCCTGCCCGGTTGCGCTACTGGGGTGCACCCGAGTACAAGCAGGGCTCGTTGGACGGATCGTCCACGTTGCTCGCCGTAAGGACGCACACCTTGGGCTCGATCGTGGACGGCACAGGCTTCCCGTTCAACGAGTCGACAGCCGCGCTGACGGTCTCCACGCCGTACTGTCGCGCGGCCACCGAGACCACCGCGCCAAGCTTGCCGCTGTGAAGCGCCTTGATGTTCTGCACGAACGCGTCGAATCCGACGGTCTGGACATCGTCGAGCTTGCCTGCCGCCTCCAGCGCGGGGATCGCTCCCTGGCTGCCGAAGCCCACGCCGACGAAGGCGCCGGCGAGGTCCGGATGCCTGGTGATCGTGGTGCGCGTGATGGTGTTCGCCTTCTGGGGCTCGAGGTCGAAGTACTGGATCGGCAGCAATTCCATGCCGCGCTCGCCGTCGATCACGTCCTCGAAACCCGACCGCAGCTGTCGCGCAAAGCCCACGCCAGGCGCGTGGTCGATGTACATCACCTTGCCGTTGCCGTTCGTGAGGCGAACCAGCTCCGTGGCGACCTTGCGGCCGGCCGCGACGATGTTGCTCGAGACGTGGGTCACGGCAAAGCTCGGGTCGGTGGTCGTGGTGTCGAAGGTGACCACCTTGATTCCCCGCCCGGCGGCCTGCTCGAGCGGCGCCTGCAGGGCGTCGGCGTCGGTCGCCGCGACGATGATCGCGTCGGGCCGCTTGGCGATCGCCGCGTTGACGATCGGTATCTGTGAGGCCGGCTCGTACTTCGGTGGCGCCTGCTGCTCGATCGAGACCCCGAGCGCCTTGGCCTCCTCCTGGGCGCCAAGCCAGATCGTGTGGAAGAAGTCGTCCCCCGTCACACCCGGGATGAAGACGATCTTGTAGTCGGAGCCTCCAGCCGCCGAGCTCTTCTCGTCCGAGTTGTCGCCGCAGGCGACGATGCCGAGCCCAGCCAGTACGGCGATTGCGATCACCGTCAGACGTCGCATTCAGATCTCCTCTGCATCCGGGATGGGGGTCGAGTCCAGGCGCGGCGATTGCCGCGGGATACAGAGCTATTCAGTGGAGATTGCCGCTACAAGACCTCGTACTGTCCCTCGCGGTCGCGATCACTGCGCTGTGAACCCTCCATCGACCGGCAGCGCGACGCCCGATACGAACGAGGAGGCAGGCGACGCGAGGAAGAGCGCCACGTCTGCGCACTCCCCGGCCCGGGCTAGTCGGCCCAGTGGTTGCTCGGCCGTGAGTTCGCGTCGCGCCAGCTCCGGGTTCGGGAGCTCGCTGAGGAAGGCCTCGAGCATCGGCGTGTCGACAAGACCGGGGCATAGCGCATTCACCCGGATACCTTCCGGCGCCCAGTCGAGCGCCAGCGCGCGTGCGAGCTGGACGGCTGCACCCTTCGTCGCCACGTAGATCGGCGACCGGCGCTGGGCGACGAGGCCCTTGTTCGAGGCCATCACGATGAACGATCCCCGGCTCCGCCCCAGGGCTGCGTGAGAGGCCTGCGCCAGGTAGACGAGCCCCTTCACATTGACGGCGATCAGATGCTCGAGCTCAAGTTCGGTCGTGTCGTCCACGCTCTTGGCCAAAGTCACGCCGGCGTTGCCGACGACGGCGTCCAAGCGGCCGAAGCGCTCGAGGGCTGCCGCTACGGCTTGGCGGCTCGTGCTGGCGATGGCCACATCGCCGCACACGGGCGTCGCCTCGCGGCCAACCCTCGCGGCCACGGCGTCCAAGACAGTGACGCTTCTGCCCACCAGCACGAGCCCCCACCCGGCGGCAGCGAACTTTTCGGCGCAGGCGAGGCCGATCCCGCTCGCGGCCCCGGTGATGACCGCAGCGCGCCCAACCATCTAGGCACAGCCGGACAGCTCGACGGGACGATGCTCGGCAAAGGATTGCTCGGCTGCGAGCGCGAGCGCCAGCGCGGCGAGGGCGTCCCCGCCTCCGACGCCGGAAGCTCTGCCAGAGCGCACGGACCGGATGAAATGCCGCATCTCCTCGAGATACGCAGCGCGGTGGCTCTCGATGTGATCGACCGGAAGCTCCACCCGCAGGCCCTGTGCGGTCAGCCACTCGAGGTCCGGCGATCGGAGGCTGGTCCCAACCCGAAGAGTCGAGGTCTCGCCCATCACCTCCGCCGCACAGTCGAAGCCGTACCCAGCCGCACGCGTGTTGTCGATGATGCCGAGCGCATCGCTCTCGAACCGGAGGACGATGACCGCGGTCTGGACGTCGGTTCCTCGTGCCAGAGCCGCCCAGCTCGGCGAAGCGAAGGCGCTCAGGGCCCGAACCTCGCCGATCAGCCAGCGGGCGCTGTCCAGGTCATGAACCGACATGTCCACGAACAGGCTGCCGAGGCGGTCGGTTCGTCCGCCATGGGGGTGACCACGGTTGCGGTGGGAGACTCGAAAGAGCTGCACTTCGCCGAGGTCGCCCGCATCGACTCGTTGCTTGGCGGCGGCCCAGCCGGCATCGAAGCGGCGCTGGAATCCCACCTGGAGGCATACGCCTGCGGCCTCCGTCCGCCGTGCGGCCCTGCGACCGCTTTCCAGATCAAGCGCAAGCGGCTTCTCACAGAAGACGTGCCGCCCTCGGGCAGCTGCCGCGATGACCATTTCCGCGTGTAGCGGAGTGGGGGTGGCGATCACCACGGCATCCACCTCAGGATCCGCGAGCGCTTCCGCGTAGGAGGGCGAGCACGGTACCGCGAGCTCCTCGCCGAATCGCTTGCCCAAGACTTCGGCCTGATCGACCAGCCGCACGAGCCTTGCGCCCGGAACCAGGTGAGACAGATTCCGGGCATGCAGCGCGCCGATGTCACCCAGACCCGCCACGGCAACGCCCACTCGTGAATCTGCGCCGGCCTCCACAGTGAAGATCAGCGTCCACGCCGGTGACGGTCGGCCGCATCGACCAATCGCACGATGCGGGGGACCAAACCCAGCTTACGATCGGCGAGCGGACACAACGCGGCCTCGGCGCGCCGGTCCGGCGGCCCCACAATGCCGCAGGCCCGGAGAGTCAGGAGGATTGCGTGGAGCTCGCCCTGATGTCTGCGAGCATGCTCGATAGACCGTGGGAGGCAATGCTGGATGCGGCGGTCAGCCGCGGGGTACGCCAGATAGAGGCGTGCGCCGGTGGTCACATCCCGACGCACCACTACGACCCTGTCCGGCTCGCCGCCGATGGGGATGCGCTGGAGCGATTTCGCGCCACGCTGGAGGACCGGGAACTTCGTCTCTGCTCCTTCTCCTGCCACGGAAATCCACTGCACCCAGATCCGGGACGCGCCGCCGCGGACCATGAGGACTTCATCGCGACCTGCCGGCTGGCGAGCCGGCTCGGTGTGAGGTTCGTCAGCCTCCTCGCCGGCCTGCCGGCCGGCGGGCCTCATGACGTGACGCCGAACTGGCTTATCAATTCCGCCTTTCCGGGGCTCAGCGAGCCGTACGCCTGGCAGTGGCAAGAGCGCGTCCTGCCCTACTGGAGGGAGGCGGCCAAGATTGCCGACGATCACGGGGTTCTCCTATGCATCGAGCCGCACTCGGCTGACGTGGTCTACAACACGCCCACGTTCATGCGCCTGCGCGCCGAGATCGGACCGACGATCGCGATGAACTTCGATCCGTCGCACCTGTGGTGGCAGGGGATCGACCCGATCGCGGTCATCGAGACAGCGGGCGACGCCATCGCAACCTGCCATGTGAAGGACGCCCTGCTCAACGATGCGCGGATCGCCCGCGACGGCGCGCTGTCACCGATGAGCTATGACCGCTGGGACGAGCGACCCTGGACCTTCAGCACGCCCGGCTACGGGCATTCGGAGCTCTTCTGGGGCCGCCTCGTCATGGCGCTCCGTCGGGTCGACTACTCGGGCACACTGAGCATCGAGTGTGAGGATCCCTTCCTTGCCCCGGACGACACGCTGGCAGCGTCCGTGGCGTTGCTATCGCGGATGCTCCCCCGCGAAGCCGCTCCGGGCGTGGACTGGGCCTCACGGGTGGCCTTCAAGGAGGATGTCTCCGGGCTGTCGGCGGGCAATTGAGTCCAAGGCGGCGCGCAATGCATGCTCCGCGGCCTCCAGAGTCAGATCCACGTCGGAATCGGTGTGGCTGTACATGAGGTGGCTGCGTCCCAGATTTTCGGGGACCTCGAACACCCCGCGCCGTGCCAGCTCGCGTCGATAGGTCACGAACAGCTCCGCGTCGTTTCGCAGCAGGTCCTCGTACCTCGCGACAGGTCCCTCCATGAAGCACATGGTGAACACCGAGCCGTAACCGGTGACCGTGGCCGGGACCGATGCGCGCGCGGCGATCTCGCGCAGTCCAGCGCGCATTCGTTCGCCCAAACGGACCAGGTGACCGTGTACGTCGTGGTGCTCGAGAAACTCGATGCTTGCAAGGGCGGCTGCGACTCCCGGGACGTTGCCGTTGTAGGTCCCCGCAAACCACACGTCGCCGCCGTCGCTGGTGTTGAAGCGGTGCATGTGCTCAAGCCGGCCGCCCAGCGCCGCAACCGGGAAGCCGTTGCCGAGAGCCTTCGCCATGGTGGTCAGGTCCGGGGTGACGCCGGCGATCGCCTGAAAGCCTCCGAGGTGGTGACGAAAGCCGGTGATCACCTCATCGAAGATCAAGAGAGAGCCCTCGCGGTCGCACAGCGCCCGAAGCCCTGCGAGGAAACCCTCCGCCGGAAGGATGCTGGCGGCGTTGTGGGCGATCGGCTCGACCAGCACCGCTGCGATGCACCCCGCGTCCCGCGAGAAGAGGTCCTCCAGAGCCGCGAGGTCGTTGTAGCCACAGACCAGGGTGTTCTCGACGGCCGCATCGAGCAAGCCGGCGGAGAAGGGATCGCATCGGCCGACGCGGGATTCGACGCTGAGGTAATTGCGGGCCACGTAGTCGTGGAAGCCGTGGTAGGCACCCTGGAACTTGACGATCTTTGGACGACCGGTCACGGCGCGAGCAAGCCTGATCGCATGGAGGGTGGCTTCCGAGCCGCTTCCGCAGAGCAGCACCATCTCGGCCGACGGAACGTGCTGGACGATCTTCTCTGCCAGCGTCACCTCGCCCTCGGTCACTCCGAGGCCGAACAAGACCCCACGCTCGATCGCCTCCGCCACCGCTCCCACGACCGATGCGTGGGCGTGGCCAAGCAACACGGCGCCGTACGCGGCGTGGTAGTCGATCAAGAGCCGTCCGTCGAGCGTTTCCATTCGGCCCCCCGATCCCGACCGGATGCACAACGGTGGCTGCACCCGGCGCTTGGCCGTGTTGACGCCGCCGGGTATCGACCGCTTCGCACGATCCAGCATCCGCTGGGACTTCGTTTGGGTGGTGACCGATTCGTGCAGAGGAACTTCGTCTCCCCAGCCGCCCACCGTCATCCCTCCCGGTTGGAGTAGGTCCGCTCGTGGCTGTGCGAATAGAGCTCGATGATGTTTCCGTCCGGGTCCTCGCAGTAGCACGCGCGATACGGCTCCCCGGGAAAGAGCTCCCAGATCCGCGACGTGCGCTGCCGTCCCCCGGTCTCGGCGATGCGCTCGGCGAGGCGCTCGATACCCCGCGTGGCGAGGCATAGATGGGAGACGCCGGTCTTCCAGTACTCGAAGTTCTCGCGGCGGCGCTCAGTCGACGGCTCGAGGAACTCGAATAGCTCGATCGCCACACCGTTCGCGCTAGTGAGATGCGCTTGGCGGAAGCGGCGGAAGCGGTCGCCGAACACGTCCGCCGCCACCGCTCCGCCATGGCCTTCATCCGCCTGCACCTCGACGGGCCACCCGATCTGTTCGAACTCCAGCACATCGCCATACCAGCGAAGCGCCCGGTCGAGATCGGTCACCGTCACACCCACGTGAGTGATCGCAGGCGGCGCTGTCATCGCGGCACGTCGACGCCACAGGCGGCCAGCGCCGCACGCAGCTCGTCGGGGGTGACGTCGTCGGCGATCACGGTTTCGCCGAGGTCCAGCGGCAGGACGAACCGATAGCCGCCGCCGCGTATCAGGCGGATGCGCTCGACACCCGCGAGCAGCCGCTCGGCGTCCAGCCGCGCGGGAAGCTCGTCTGCGGTGGTCGGGAGGCCGACGCGCCGGAGCAGCCCGAGGATCCTTCCCAGCGTGGGTGAGGGCAGCAGCCCTCGTGCGGCAGCCATGCGCGCTTCGACGACCATCCCGAAAGCCACCGCCTCGCCGTGCAGCAGCGCGCTGTAATCCGTGACGGTCTCGAGCGGATGGGCGAGCGCGTGGCCGAATCCCAGGGTGCGGCGCGAGTCCTCCTCGTACGGGTCTCGGGCGATGAGCTCGGCCTTGATCGCGCTCGCCCCGTGCACGAGCCGCTGGAGCGCCTCCAGGTCTCCCGCCAGGATCGGCTCTGCGCATTCCTCGATCAGGTCCCAGTACGCGGGCGAGGCGATGATCGCCTTCTTGATCGACTCCGCCAGGCCGGCGCGCAGCTGACGCCGGTCGAGGGTCTGGAGGTAGGAGACGTCGGAGATCACCCCGCGCGGTTGAGCAAAGCCGCCGATGAGGTTCTTGGCCACGGCGTGGTTCACGGCCAGCTTGCCGCCAATGCCGGCGTCGACCTGTCCGACGAGCGTGGTCGGCAGGTTCACGTAAGGCACGCCGCGCATGTATGCGCTGGCGACCCAGCCGCCCATGTCGATGACGACCCCGCCGCCGAAGATCACGATCACGTCGTTGCGAGCGAGTTGTGTACCGGTCAGCCAGTCGAGCAGGTCAAGCGCCTGTGGCAGCGTCTTATGGCGCTCGCCGGCGGGGATAGCAACCATCTCCGGCTCGATCCCCGCCTCGCCGAGCGCCCTGAGCAGCCCTGCCCCGTGCAGCTCCGCGACGGTTCGGTCGGTTATGACGGCTACGTTCGCGTCACCAATCAGCTCCAGTAGATGCTCCAGGGTTTCGGGCATCGATCGCGTGACGACGATGGGATAGCTCTCGTGACGCCGCGCGCGCCCCTCGACGGCGGCGCCCGGCGCGGGGAGGTCGATCGCGTCGCAGGTACGGACCAGATCCGGGCTGAGCAGCTCTGTCGGCATCGGGCAAGTCTCCGCGCGCGCTCGCGGCCGAGACATCGTTCGATCGACGAGTCAGCGGGCGCTGCCGGGCGCGCGATCGCCCGCTGGGAGGGACTCGGTCAGCGCCTCGGGGTTCAGCACGTTGGCCGGACGCTCGCCGGCCAGCACGCTTTGAACGTCTCGGGCGAGGGAGTGGAAGACCTGCTCGTTCCAGCGCGACGTCAGCCCGACCGCGTGAGGCGTGCAGATCGCTCGCGGGTCCGCGTAGAGCCGATGGCCCTGATCCGGCGGCTCGCACGGGAAGACGTCGAGCGCGACCGCCGAGAGCCGGCCGCTCGCCAGCGCATCGGCCAGCACATCCTCACTCTCAACGATCTGCCCGCGGGCGACATTGACCAGGATGGCGCCCGGCTTCACGCGCGCCAGAAGCCGGCGATCGACCAGCCCGCGGGTCTGGTCGGTCAGCTCGCAGTGCAGGGTGATCACGTCGGCACGCTCCAGCAGCTCCTCGAGCGGCACGAGCTCGGCGTGCGGCTCGCCGAAGTCGTCGAGCGCCGGGTCGTACGCGATCACCTCCATTCCCAGCCCCTGGCAAAGTCGCGCCACCTGCCGCCCGATCGAGCCGAAGCCGACTATGCCGAGACAGGCGCCTTCGATGTCGAGTACGGACACGTCGTAGCGGGACGCCCAGAGCGAGTCGTGTACCACGGCTCCAAGCTCGCGCAGCCGCTTGGCCGCCGCAAGCACAAGAGCGACCGTTCCCTCCGCGACCGGCTGAGTACCGACGCCGGGCGCGTAGACGATCGGGATGCCGAGGCGAGTCGCCGCGTCGACGTCGAGATTGTCGTAGCCCGCTCCGGTCCGGGCGATCGCTCGCAGGTCGGGCAGACGGCCGAGCGCCCGCGCGTCGAGTCGTGTGCCGCGGACGATGAGCACCTCGGCCGACCAATCGTCCGGACGCACGACTATCTCCCCCAGCGGGGCGAAGGCCCGGCGTGCCACGGGCGGAACCTCGGCAGTGGCAACGATCCTCACGGCGTCCGCGTGTGGAAGCGCTGAAGCGCCCGGCCGAGGGCATGCTCGGCTGCGAGCTCGCGCGTCTCGCGCCGCTCCGACACCTCCGCGACACCGACGTCCCACCAACAGCCGGAATCGAGCATCAGGCGGTGAGGTTCGACCCGCGCGACGATCACCACCGGGCCGGAGTCCCTGCGGGCCGCTGCGAGCGCGTCTCGGAGCTCCTCGAGCGTGGTGGCGTGGTACGCGGTGCACCCGAGGCTGCGGGCGTTGGCGGCGTAGTCCACATCGACATAGTCGCCATCGGGCCCGCGAAACTCGAGCCCGAAGCTCCGGCCCGTGCGATTGCGCTGGAGCGCGTGGATCGACTGGTAGCCGCCGTTCTCGAAGACCAGCACGGTCAGCTTGAGGCCCTCTTGCCCTGCGGTGACGAGCTCGCCGGTGCTGCCCATCAAGTAGGTGCCGTCGCCGATCACCACATAGATCTCGTCCGCGTCGGGCATGGCCATCCGGACTCCCAGGGCCGCCGGGATCTCGCCACTCATGCACGAGAAGCCCACCTCCATCAGGCACCGCTCTCCCCGGTCTGAGTCCCACATCTTGTGAATGTCGACGTGCGGTGTGCCGGACGCCACCACTAGCCAGTCCCGCGCCGTCGCCGTCTCGTTGAGAACCCGCAGAGCCTGGCCCTGTGTCATCCGCTCCCCCTCGCGTGGCCGGAGGTCCTCGGCGAGGTCGTGGTCCCAGCGGTTACGCTCGGCGAGCGCCCGCTCGCGCCACTCGTCGGCCGCTCGCCAGCCGTCGGCAGCGAGCGCGTCGGTGAGGGCACGCAGGCCGAGCTTTGCATCGGATACGAGCGGGAAGGCACCGAGCTTGTGCGCGTCGCGAGGCACGACGTTCAGGCCAATGAAGCGGACGTCCGGGTGTTGGAAGAGCGAATGAGACCCGGTGGTGAGATCGATCAGGCGGCTGCCGACGGACAGGATCAGGTCAGCTTCGCGGGCGAGGTCATTCGCCGCCCTGGTGCCGGTGACGCCGAGCCCACCGACGGCCAGTGCGCAGCCGCGCAGCGCACCCTTGCCGGCCGAGGTCTCCGCCACGGGCACGCCCAGACGCTCCGACAGCTCGGCAAGCTCGGGTAGCGCTTCGGAGTAGTGGACCCCGCCGCCAGCGATGAGAAGCGGGCGTTCACACGTTCGGAAGGCCTCCACTGCCGCAGCCAGCTCGGCCTCGGCCGGCGGGCGGCGGCTGACCCGCCATGTGCGCGGCTCGAAGAAGCTCGCTGGATAGTCGTACGCCTCCGCTTGGACGTCCTGGTGAAGCGAGAGCGTCACCGCGCCGGTCTCCGCAGGGTCGAGCAGGATCCGCATGGCCTCGGGCAGCGCGGTGAGCAGCTGCTCAGGCCTGGTGATCCGGTCGAAGAACGCGCTCAGGGGCCGAAAGGCATCGTTGACGGTCAGGTCGGCCTCGCGCGGGTGTTCGAGCGCCTGCATCACTGGATCTGGGCGGCGATGCGAAAACGTGTCTGACGGCAGTAGCAGGACTGGAACGCGGTTCACGGTCGCCGTCGCGGCGCCCGTGAGCAGGTTGGTCGAGCCGGGGCCGATCGAGGCGGTGCAGGCCAGCGTGGAGAGCAGGTTGCTCGCGCGCGCGTAACCGATCGCCGCGTGAACCATCGCCTGCTCGCTCTTTGGCTGGTGGAAGCTCAGCCCGTGCCCGGCCTCCTCCTCCAGGGCGGGACCGACGCCACACACGTTGCCGTGGCCGAAGATGCCGAAGATGCCCGGCACGGCCCGCCTGCGGCTTCCGTCGCGCTCGCTCCATTGGCTGGTCAAATAACGCACGACCCCCTGTCCCGCCGTGACGCGGATGCGCTGGTGCATCGCGGCGATGCTAGAAACCGGCGGTCCGAGGACAAAGAGCCAGATCGGTCTCTCCAACCGCCTTGACCGACCTGGTGCGCCACTGGTTAACTCATCGAATCTCTTCGCTACATCGCGAGGTCATGGGAGTGCTGCTGGGAGACATCGCGGCAGGCGCCGTGGCGGAGGGGGAGCGGCTGCCGAGCCTCACCCAGCTCGCCGCTCAGTTCAAGGTGAGCACCGGCGTCATCCGCGAATGCCAGCGCGCGCTCGCCGAGCGCGGTGTGCTGTCCGTTCGCCATGGCCGCCGGGCCGTGGTTCGGCCCGAGGGGGAGTGGGATGTGTTCGATCCAGATGTGCTTGCGGCGCTGGTCGGTGGGGCTCGAAGCGCTCACGTGCTGGCGGAGTACCTCGAATCGCGGCGCGTCCTCGAGGTAGAGGCCGCCGGCTTGGCCGCCGAGCGCGCCACGCCCGCCGCGGTGCAGCAACTCTCCACCGCCTTCGCCGCAATGCTCGCCGCGGCCGAGCGCGCACGCACCAACCCGGCCGCCGAGCCGCTCTATCAGCAGGCCGACATCGACTTCCACAGGGCGATCATCCAGGCGGCCGGCAACCGCCCGCTGGCGCGCATGGCCGAGCCGATCCACCGAGCCCTCACAGCCACCTTCGCCGCGCTCGCCCGCCCCCAGACGCGCTTCGAGCGCGGGCTGCCCGAGCACGCGCGCATCCTTGAGGCGATCAAGGGCGGTGACTCGGCCCGCGCGCGCCTGGCGATGCGGGAGCACCTGCTGACAGTCGAGGGCTACCTGCACGAGCGCACCGCGGCGTCGGCGCCCGACGGGGGCGCAGCCGTAACCGGGATGAACTTGTCCCGCTGAGAGCTTCGGACCGAACGAAGCGCCCTCGGGCCCACGAGGGAAGTCATCGTATGACTCGCACTCTTGGACCCCCAGAGCCCAATCCGATTCGCTGCTCGTCTGCACCGCCGCGACACCCTGCTGGGCACGGTGCTGACGGTCCCAGCCGTCGCGCTCGCCGAGCTTGTGGCCGAGCCGCTCGACTTCGTCTGGATCGATCTCGAGCACGGCGCCCTGGACACGGCCGACGTCCAGCCGCTGGCAGTGGCGGTGCGCGCGGCGGGGTGTGCCGCGTTCGCGCGACTGGCGAACTCTGACTCGCCCCGCCTGCCGGCGGTCCTCGACGCCGGCGTGGACGGCGTGGTTGCGCCGCGCGTTGAGTCGGCCGGGCAGGCGCGCCGCCTCGTCGATCGCCTGCGCCATCCGCCACGCGGCTCGCGCGGGTTTGCCGCCCGGAGGGGGACCGCCTACGGGCGCAGCGCCGACGCGTGCGACCCGCTCTGCCTGGTGCAGATCGAGAGCACCGCCGGCGTCGAGGCGGCGGACGAGATCGCGGCGGTCGACGGCGTCGACGCCCTGGTGGTCGGCTGCGCCGACCTCGCGCTCGCCCTTGACGGCACCCTGGAGCCCTCCTCGCCACGCGTGCGCGATGCGATCGCCCACGTGCAGGGGGCGGCGGAGGCGGAGGGGATCGCGTCGGGGATAGCGGGCCCGGATGACGGCCAGTTGCTTCTCGAGCTGGCCGCCGAGACGTCGACGCTGCTGGCCTGCTCAGCCGACGTGCGCATGTACGCCCGCGCGGTGGACGAGGCCGTCGCACGCCTTCGTGCTCCCGTGCGAGAGGGCTTCGGTGTCGGCGCCTGAGGCCTGGCACGTCACGCGCACGTTGCGCGCGATGGAGCTGCTCGCCGTGGCGCCGCGGTCCGCTCCCGAGCTGGCCGACGGGCTCGGCGTGCACGTGCGTACCGCCCGCCGGGTGCTGAAGCGCCTGGAGTCGGAGGGCTACGTGATGCTGACCGAGGACCGCCGGCGCCGCTACCGGCCCACCATGCGCGTGGTCGCGCTGGCCGGCCAGGTCGTGGAGCGTGCCGAGCTCACGCAGACTGCCGTACCCCACGTGAGCGCGCTGCGAGAGGAGCTCGGCAGGGGCTGCCACCTGTGCGTGCCCAGCTACCTGTCCGCGCTCTGCCTCGTCCACGACGCCGGCGACGTTGGCTCTGGCTGCCGGCCCCACCTGCGCGAGCTGGTGCCCTGCCACTGCAGCGCGGCGGGCAAGGCGCTGCTCGCCTGGCGCGAGAGCTGGCGCGATGCGGTGCTCGCCGAGCCGCTCGGGTCCTTCACCGACCGCACGACGACCGGCCCCGAGTCGCTGCGCCGCGAGCTCGGCCGGACGGTCGCGCGCGGGTACTCGGTCGAGGACCGGGAGTATGAGCCGGACACGCGCGGGCTCGCCGCGCCGGTCTTCGCGGACACCGGGGAGGCCGTGGCCGCGCTGGCCGTGGTCGCGCCCACGGCGGACCTCCCAGCCGACCGCTACGGCGAGTTCGGCGACGCCGTAATGCGCGGTGCGGCCGCGCTCTCGAGGAAGCTTGGATTCGTCGCGCCCGGCGAGCAGCCGGACCCGGCGCCGGCCAACACGGCGAGGGCGGCGTAGGCGTGGCGGACCACCTCAAGCGGGCGACGGCTCCGCCGGCTGCGGTGAGCGACGACATCAGGCGCGCCGTGGCGACGATGCTCGCGGACATCGAGCGCCGCGGCGACGATGCGGTGCGCGAGCTGTCGCGCAGCCTCGACGGCTGGGAGCCGGACTCGTTCCTCGTGGGCGAGGCCGAGGTGGAGGCGGCAGCCGCGTCTCTCGCTGAGGAGCTGAAGCGGCACATCGCGTTCGCGCAGGGGCGGGTGCGCGACTTCGCGGAGCGCCAGCTGGCGACGCTCTCCGACCTCCAGGTCGAGACGCTCCGCGGGGTCCGGCTCGGGCACCGGCACGTGCCCGTGGGCGCGGTCGGCGCGTACGTGCCGGGCGGCCGCTACCCGATGCTGGCCTCCGCCTTCATGACCGTGATCGTGCCGAAGGTCGCCGGAGTCGAGCGCGTCGTGGCCAGCGCCCCGCCGCGCGAGGGACGCGGGATCCACCCGGCGATGCTCTACGCGATGGCGACGTCGGGCGCCGACCAGATCCTCTGCCTCGGAGGCGTGCAGGCGCTGGCGGCGATGGCGTTCGGGCTTGGCGAGCTCGAGCGGGTGGACATGATCGTCGGGGCCGGCAACGCCTACGTGGCCGAGGCGAAGCGCCAGCTGTTCGGCCGCGTCGGCATCGACCTGCTCGCCGGTCCGACCGAGATCCTGGTTCTGGCCGACGCGACGGCCGACGCCGGCCTGGTCGCCGCAGACCTGCTCGGGCAGGCCGAGCACGGCCCCACCTCGCCCGCAGTGCTCGTAACGACCTCGACGGAGCTCGGCGCTGCCGTTCTGGCCGAGGTGAGGGCGCTGCTGGCCTGGCTGCCCACTCGCGAGGTCGCCGCCGCGGCCTGGCACGACCACGGTGAGATCGTGGTGGCCCGCGACCGCGACGAGGCGATCGAGATGGCCAATCGCTACGCCTACGAGCACGTGGAGGTGCACGCCGCCGAGCAGGAGCTGGACGCCTACCTCGAAGGGCTGCGCAACTACGGGTCGCTCTTCCTCGGCGAGCACGCGACGGTTGCGTTCGGTGACAAGGCGGTCGGGACCAACCATGTGCTCCCGACAGCCGGCGCGGCGCGCTACACCGGGGGGCTCTGGGTCGGCAAGTTCCTGAAGACGCTCACCTACCAGTCGCTGACCGAGGAGGGGATGCGTCAGATCGCCCCTGCGGCGGCGGCGATCTCCGAGGCCGAGCTGTTCCCCGGCCACGCGCTCACGGCACGCATGCGACTCGAGCGCCGGCCACCGGTCGAAAGGGAGGCTTGAGCTTCCGGCTCGACGGCCGGGTGGCGCTGGTCACGGGAGCGGGGCGCGGGATCGGGCGCGGCTGCGCGTGCGCGCTCGCGGAGGCAGGCGCGGAGATCGTCGCGGTCAGCCGCTCGCGATCGGACCTGGAGCGGCTCGCGCGCGATGTCGGGGACGGCGTCCGCCCGGCCGTCTGCGACGTGACGGATTCCGCGCGCGCGCGCGAGCTGATCGCCGGGCTGGAGCGGGTCGACGTCCTGGTGATCGCCGCGGGCGCCAACCTGCCCGAGCCGCTGCTCGAGGTGCGCGACGAGCACCTCGACACCCTGCTCGAGCTGAACGTGCGAGCGGCCTTCGTGGTGCTGCAGGCGGCGGCGCGCCGGATGGTCGAGGCCGGCACCGGCTCGATCGTCCTGCTCTCCTCCCAGATGGGCCACGTCGGGGCCCCGCGGCGCAGCGTCTACTGCACCACCAAGCACGCGGTCGAGGGACTCACGAAGGCGGCGGCGGTAGAGCTGGCGCCGTCGGGCGTCCGCGTGAACGCGGTGGCGCCCACGTTCGTGGAGACGCCGATGACCGCGCCCTTCCTTGCCGACGCAAGCTTTCGGGCCGAGGTCGAGCGTCAGATCCCGCTGGGCCGGATCGGGCGGGTGGAGGACGTGGTCGGGGCGGTCGTCTACCTCGCCTCCGACGCCTCAGCGCTCGTCACCGGGGCGAGCCTGCGCGTGGACGGCGGGTGGACGGCCCGGTGACGGATCTCGACGGGCGGCGCGTCCTCGTGACCGGCGCGGGGGTGGGGATCGGGCAGGGCATCGCCGTCGAGCTGGCCCGGCGCGGCGCCGCGGTGGGCGTGCAC
>JACCSF010000292.1 GCA_013813135.1 Thermoleophilaceae bacterium
CCCCGGGCCTCTGGCAGCGGCAGGGAAGGGCCGCGCGGGAGGGAAGGGCCGCGCGGGAGGGAAGGGCCGCGCGGGAGGGAAGGGCGGCGCGGCAGGGCAAGGGCCGCCGCCGCGGCCGCCGCGAAGCCGCGGCGCCTCAGCGCGACGTCGTCAGATTCTCCGGGCTGCGGCGGCTCAGCACGTACGGGATCGTCCGGGCGAGGATCTTCGCGTCCAGCCAGAGGGACCAGTTCGCGCAGTAGAGATAGTCGATCGTGACCATGTCGCTCATCGGCACTCGGCTCGAGCCGAGGATCTGCCACGGGCCGGTCATGCCCGGAGCCACGTGGTAGCGGCGCCGCTGCCAGCCGGAGAACAGCCGGTCCTCCTCGGTGATCAGCGGTCGCGGCCCCACGAGGCTCATGTCGCCGCGCAGCACGTTGAAGAGCTGGGGCAGCTCGTCGAGGGAGCGCCGCCGCAGGAAACGGCCGATCGGGGTGGCACGCGGATCGTCAGCGATCTTGAACATGGGCGCGGCCTCGTTCAGCTCCAGCAGCTCGTGCTTGCGCTGCTCGGCGTCGCTCACCATCGTCCGGAACTTCAAGAGCTCGAACTCGTCCCCGTCGCGCCCCACGCGCGTTTGGCGGAACAGCGCCGGCCCGGACGAGCTGAGCTTGACCGCAAGCGCGATCAGCAGCAGCACGGGTGCCAGCGCGATCACCAGCCCGGTCGCCACGATCAGGTCGAAGATCCGCTTGAGAGCGCGCGAGGAGGGTGACAGCCCGAATCCGCGCATGCCGAGCATCACCTGACCGCCCAGATCGTCGAATACCACCGACGTGCCCATCACCTCCAGCAGCCGCGGCAGCACCGCGACGCGCACCCCACACGCCGTGGCCAGCCGGATGATGTCCACCACGTCCTCCCCGCCCTCCTGAGTGGGAGCGACGATCACCCGCTCCACACGGTGCTCCTCGAGCACCGCCGGCAGCTCGTCGACGGTGCCCAGCAGCCGGTCCGGCGGCGCGGCCACCGCGGACTGGACGGACACACGCCCGACCACGGTCGCCGCGAGGCTCGGGTCGGCGGCCAGCTTGCGCTTGACGAGCACGGTCGCGGCGGCGTCGCCCACCACCAGCAGGCGCTCGGGCGCCGAGCGCCGGACCACGACGAAGCGGGCGAACGAGCGCACCACCACAAGGGCCCCGACCAGCGTGCCCCACAGCAGCAGCGGGTGGGAGCGGCCTGTGAATTGAAGTCCCTGGACGGCCTCGATCGCCAGCACGAAGATCGCCGAGACCGCCACCAGCGCCGGGGTTTCGTCCAGGGTCGTCTTGTGCAGCACGAACTGGTCGCGGTCGTAGAGGCCGGCCATCTTGGTCAGCACCACGTAGCACGGCGCCAGCACCGCAAGCCACCAGGTGAACTGGGCTTCGCTGAATGCCGACACGATCAAGAGCGAGATGCCCACGGCGATCACGTCCGCACCCACGAGCGCGAACCGCGTGAGCGCCTCGCGCCGGCGCGCCCTGAGCGGGAGATCGACCTCCTCCGAGGCGAGGTCGGCAGCGGTCAGCGCCGCGAGTGTTCGATCCGTGAGGCTCAGTTCATGCATCGGAGGGTTAGCCGCATACGTACGTCCTTGGGCGTCCGTCCAGTGTGGCCCCTACCCCCGTTTGGCGCAACTGACAACTGGGGCGTTGGGCGCTCCCCGTCAGGGGGGCCTAGCGGCAGCGTTTGGCGTTGTCGCTCTTGCGACAGCCTTCGTACTTCCTCGCCACCTTGGTGTAGGTCCGCAGGATCGGCATCGGCGAGAACGACCCGCCCGTGATCTTGGTCAGGCCCGCGAAGCGGTAGGTCACGTCGCCCTGTGGGCTGTCGGCGTTGTACGGAGTGGCCCAGGAGAACCAGAACGCCCTGGTAACGCGCAGCTTGCGCCGCTGGGCGGCCAGTGCGCGGTAAGCGGCCTTGAGCCGAGCGATCTGCCCCTTGGGGGTGGTCTCCAGGCCGAGCAGCTTCGAAGTCGGCACCTTGCCGATCGCCGCCGGCCAGGTCAGCTCCGTGAGGAAGATCGACTTGCGGCTGTCGCCGTGGCTGCGCATCACGGCGCGCACGCGCTTGATGATCTCGAGCATGTTGTCGATCGTGCCTGCCAGCGAGCCCTCGTTGTTGGTGAACGGATGGATCGCGATCGCGTCGAAGTAGCGCTTGGCGCCGGCGCCGTAGAGGGCCCTCATGGAGCCCCACTGCGACACGCCGCCAACGGCAACGAGCGATCCCGCGACCACCGTCGCCCCGCGATCGGCGGCGTGGATGGACTTGTACGCCGCCTTGAGGACCTTCGTGTAGCTCTGCGGCCACGGCCGCGTCGCCCAGAAGAAGTCCGCCATCTGCTCGTTGAAGAGCTGCCACTCGCGGATCGGCACCTTGGGCACGTTGGGATTCGCCGCCCAGAAGCTGCCCTTCGGCCCGTAGCGATCAACCGCCTGGCGCATGAAGCTGGCGAACAGCTGCGGGTCGCGCGGCGCGTAGCGCCACCAGAAGGTCGCGTCCGGTCGCGACGAGGCCCACTGCGGCACCGTCAGGACGTTCGGCAGCACCGCGATACCGTGGCGGGCGGCGTAGGTGACGGTCCGATCCAGGCCGGCCCAGTTGTACACGCCCTGCGAGGTCTCGATGTCCGGCCAGGAAAGGATCGTGCGCAGCGACTCGACGCCGGAGCGCGCCATCAGCGCCATCTGCGTGTCGAGCGTCGCGTCGGTGACCCGCGCCGCGTCGCCCATCTCGCTGGACATCACCGTCCCGAAGAAGCCGAACGGCACCTTGCGCTTCGCTGCCTCGGCCGGCGTGGAGGCGATCGTGCCGGCAACCAGGGCGGCGAGTGTCAGCAGCAGCGAAAGACGGCGAAAGCGGATCATCGCGGGGCACCGTAGCAGGGTCGTTATGGACACTTCGCCGGTTCAAACCCCCACCAAGGCGCGATGTTTCGGCCTTGCGCGAAGCTGTGAATCGTGATTCACTTCTTCGGGCATGCCATACCGGCCGACCGAGCGAACCGAGGCCCGCAGAACCGCGACGCGTGAGGGCATCGTGGCGGCCGCCCTCGCCCAGGTCGCGGACGGTGGATACGCATCCGCCGGCGTGCAGGTGGTGGCCGAGCGCGCCGCCGTTGCCGTCGGCACCGTCTACCGCCATTTCCCCTCGAAGGGCGACCTCTTCGCCGAGGCCTTCCGGCGCGCGTCGCAGCGCGAGCTCGACTTGGTGGTGAGGGTGACCGAGCCCGATGGGCGCTCCGCACGCGAGCGCGTGGCGGCGGGGGTAGAGGCGTTCGCGCGGCGGGCTCTCGCCGGGCCCGTGCTCGCCTACGCGCTGCTCGCTGAGCCCGTCGACCCGGCCGTCGAGGCCGAGCGACTGCGCTTTCGCACCGGCTACCGCGATGCCTTCGCGCGCGTGCTGGAGGATGGCGTACGCGACGGCGAGCTGAGCCCCCACGACACCCACACGGTCGCGGCGGCGCTGGTCGGGGCGCTCGGAGAGGCCCTCGTCGGACCACTGTCAGCAACAATGCGGTCCCGTGCGCACTCGGCCGAGCCGAGTGCTGCCGGCCAGGGCGGCGCGAAGGAGCCGCTGGTCGCCACCCTTGTCCAATTCTGTGAGGAGGCACTGCCCCGTGCTCACGAGCGCGTCCACGCATGAGGTTGTAAACCAGGCACCGCCGATCGCCCCCTACAACGTGTTCGAGGCCGACTTCGCCCTGCGCGAGGCGCTCGAGCGCGAAGGTGGCAGGTGGGGCGTCGACCGACTGCGCGACACCGGCGAGCTGGCCGGCAGCCCGGAGGCGCTCGAGCACGCCGAGCGCGCCGAGCGCAACGAGCCGATCCTGCGCACCCACGACCGCTACGGCAACCGCATCGACCAGGTCGAGCTCGACCCCTCGTGGCACTGGAGCCTGCGCCAGGCGATCGAGCGCGAGATCCACTGCCTGCCCTGGCGTGGTGCGCGAGCCGCCGGCTCGGCCGCCGGCGAGCGGTCTGAGATCCCTCGGCCCGCCGCCCACACCGTGCGCGCGGCGCTGTTCGTGGTCTGGAGCCAGGTCGGCTCCGGCGTCATGTGCCCGGTCTCGATGACGTACGCGGCGATCCCCGCCCTGCGCGAGAACGCCGAGCTGGCCGCCGAATGGGAGCCGCGCCTGACCAGGCCGAGCTACGAAGAGGGCGCCCTGGCCGGCATGGCGATGACCGAGAAGCAGGGCGGCTCCGACGTCCGCGCCAACACGACCCAGGCCGAGCCCGCGGGCGACGGCACGTACGAGATCACCGGCCACAAGTGGTTCTGCTCCTACCCCCCGTGCGACGTCTTCCTGACGCTGGCCCAGGCGCCCGCCGGGCTGTCGTGCTTCCTCTTCGAGGGGCGCGACCCGGGGTTTCGCATCCAGCGACTCAAGGACAAGCTCGGCACGCGCTCGCTGCCCTCGAGCGAGGTCGAGTTCCACGGTGTGTGCGGCCGGCTGATCGGCGAGGAGGGCCGCGGCGTGGCGACGATCATCCGCATGGTCAACCACACCCGGCTGGACTGCCTGCTCGGCTCGACCGCGTCGATGCGCTGGGGCCTGGCGCAGGCCGTCCACCATGCCCGCCATCGCAGCGCGTTCGGCAAGCTGCTGTGCGAGCAGCCGGCGATGCAGAACGTGCTGGCCGACCTGGCCGTAGAGTCGGAGGCCGCGACCGCGACGGCAATGCGGATCGCGCGCTCCTACGACGAGGCCGACACGCCGTTTCGCCGGTTCGCGACCGCCGTCGCCAAGTACTGGGTCTGCAAGCGTTCGGCGCCGCACGCCGCCGAGGCGCTCGAGTCGCTGGGCGGTAATGGCTACGTGGAGGAATCGGGCATGCCGCGCCTGCTGCGCGACGCGCCGCTCAACTCGATCTGGGAGGGGTCGGGCAACGTCGCCGCGCTGGACGTGCTGCGCGCCACGGTCAAGGAGCCCGAGGGTCTGCCGGCGTTCATGGCCGAGTGCGAGCTCGGCCGCGGCGGCAACGCGCTGCTCGACGCCCACCTCGACAGGCTGCGAGCCGCCGACCCGCCGGCCGACCCACAGATGGAGGCCCGCCGGATCGTGGAGGACCTGGCCCTCGCACTCCAGGCGAGCCTGCTGGTGCGACACGCCCCTCCCGAGGTCGCCGACGCCTTCTGCGCCGGCCGCCTGGGCCAGGGCGGCCGCGCGTTCGGCACGCTGCCGGCCAGCGTGGACGCGGCGGCGATCGTGGAGCGCGCCCTGGGGGCTTAGGCGCCCAGGCTCTCCGGCACCCGGTAGACCAGCACCCCGCCCGTCTTGACGGGTTCGAGGCCCAGCCCTCCGAGCAGGAGCGGCCACGGTCCGGCCTGCTGCTCCTCCACCACTACGGCGGTCACGCGGCGGCGGACGAGGAAGTCGCGCAGCCCTTGCACGTCCTCCCCGCCGACCTGGTTGCTGAGCAGCCGGCCGAAGAACGGGTCGCTGCGGTAGCCGGGCGGGAACTCGGGCGATACGTAGCCCTCCACCATGTTGAAGTACATGCCGGTGCGTGCCTGCCAGAGCATGCTGCTGCCGTAGCGCGCGTAGGGCAGCGCCAGCACGGTCTCCCCCTCCCTCAGGTGCTCCTTGTACGTGTCCGTCGCAAAGAAGGCGGGGTCGGACGGCCGAGCGTCCCAGAAGTCCGACGAGATGTTGGGCACAAGCAGCACGACGCCGACCGCGGCCACCGCCCACCTCAGCCCGCGCCGCGGCGACGGCTCCGCCAGCCACAGCGCCAACACGATCGCTATCGCGAGCAGCGCGAAGGCCCAGAAGCGCGTGGAGATGACGTGGTCGAAGATCGGCAGTGGATGCAGTAGCGACCACGGCATCCACACGCCGGTGTCGTCTCCGGCCACGTTCAGCTCCGTGCCGAGCGAGAGCACGTAGCAGACCGCGATCACCGGAATGAGCACGCGCGTGGCGCGGAGCCGCCAGCGCGTGACGGCGAAGGCGATCACGATCCCCAGCAGGACGATCCCCACGTACGCGCCGGCCTCCGAGGGCGTGGAGTTCGTGAACTTGGAGCTGATGTCCTCGAACCACCAGTGGCCGAGGCCCGTGACCTCGGTTGGCACGATCGGGTTGAGGGCGTCGCCCGGATACAGCTCGGTGAAGGTCTTCCAGGCGTCCGAGTCGGCGTCGCCCAGACCGTCCAGCGTCCAGTACAGGTAGGGGGCTCGTGATGACCATCGCGAGGCCGCCGGCCGCGAGCGTGGTGGGCACGACCCGCGCGATCCGGCGGCGGCGCTCGGCGTCGGACACGACGTAGCCGAGCAGGAGCGCCAGCCCGCCCACGCCCAAGCCCAGCAGGAGGATCTCGGCCGACAGCAGCAGTTGCACCGCGAACACGACGGCCATCAGCACGGCGAAGCGCCGCTGGGAGATGCGCTCGTCCAGGCGCTGGAGGACCAGCAGCACCGCCGCGGGCACGAGGAAGACCGACGCCAGGTTGAGGTGGCCGAGCAGGTGCGCGGACATGTAGGTGCCGAAGCCGAACACGAGTCCGCCCACGAAGGCCGGGCCGGCGGCGCCCGTGAGGTAGCGGCAGAGCCGGTAGGCGAACCACGCCGCCAGCACCGGCATCAGCACGGAGGCGACGTTGTAGGAGACGAACGGGCCCGCCACCAGCGTCACCGGCGCGAGCACGATCGTGGCGGCGGGAATGGCGAAGCCGCCCTGGGTCAGGTTCGCGCCCTCGGGCGCCCAGATGATGTGGGGCACGAACGGGTTGAGGCCGTGTTCCACCGCGTACGGCCACCACTCGAACGTCCACATGAACGAGGTCGGGTCGCCGTTCCCCGAGCACGCGCAGACGGAGTCCGGGTGCACGATCGCGCCGTGCCCGTACAGAAGCAAAGACAGGACTAAGTAAGCAAGAAAAGCCGTGCGCGCGACGCTAACCCGGCGCCGGCGCGCCTTGCAAGCCGGAACCGGTCTGGCCGGGATAGTGGAACGGCACCCGGAAGCCGACGACGTCGCGCGCGGTCACCTTGCGGGTGGGCCGTTCCGACCACGCCGCCTTGTCCTTGAGGACCACGAACAGCAGTGCCCGGTGAGCGCGCAGGCGCCGGCACGCGGGACGGTCCAGCTCGAGCAGCGCGCTCTCGGCGCGCGCTCCGAACAGGCGCGCGGTGATGGGCGCGATCGCGTTGTTCACCCGCGCCAGCCGGTTCCAGGTGCGGTGCCGGTCGGCCGGCTCGCGCAGCTCCCGCTCCGCGCCCTCCACCAGGCCGCTGGCCGCCGCGGTGAGCGGGCTGACGATCGGCCGCGCGATCACGCGCAGCCCTGCCTCGCGCTCGAGGAAGTCGAGGCTGTCGAGCCCGAAGCTGTTGATGTGCGCGTGCGGCTCCCCCGAGCTGCGGTTTTCCTCCACGCGGTCCTCCGACTCGTGCGGCACCGTGATGACCACGCCCGTGCTCGACACGCGCAGCAGCTCGGACAGGGCAGCCCGGAAGTCCGATACGTGCTCGAGCGTCTCGCTGCACAGCGCCACGTCGAACTCCCCGTCCTCGAAGGGCAGGGCGTGCAGGTCGCCGGAGCGCGCCGCGAGCCCGAAGATCTCACGCGCCCGCTCGCAGGCGTTCTCGGAGAGGTCGGTGGCCACCACCTCGGCCCCGAACAGCCTGCGGGCCAGCTCCGCCTTGTAGCCCTCGGCGGCGCCGGCGTCGAGGCACGAGCCGAAGCGCAGCTGGGCGAGGGCGCGCATGATCTCGAGCGTCCGCACGTAGCGCGGCAGCAGCGACGGCTCGCAGTGCCCGGCGTCGAAGCCGTAGATCGGCTGGTGAGCCATATAGACGCCGTCGGGCGAGGTCTCCTCAAAGCGCCGGTCGAGCCAGGCACGGGTCTCCTCGGTGTAGGTGTCCATCGGCGTCATCGCAGGCGCGGATGCTACCCGCGGCGTTAGGCTGCGGAGCCGGCATGGAGACGCTGGACTACGAGGTCGACGGTCGCGTCGCGCGCATCACCCTGAACCGCCCCGAGCGCGGCAACGGGATCACGCTCGCCATGCCGCGCGAGCTTGCCGAGTGCGTGGAACGGGCGAACCTCGATCCCGCCGTGAACGTGATCGCGCTGGCCGGGGCCGGCAAGGGCTTCTGCGGCGGGTACGACCTGGTCGAGTTCGCCGAGCAGGAGATGCCGAACCACGATCCGACGCAGCCCTGGGATCCCGTCGTCGACTGGCAGATGATGAGCCGCAACCTGCGCGGCTTCATGAGCCTGTTCCACTCCGACAAGCCCGTGATTTGCAAGGTGCAGGGCTTCTGCGTGGCGGGCGGCACCGACATGGCACTCTGCTCCGACCTGCTCGTGATCGCGGACGACGCGCGCATCGGGTACCCACCCGCCCGGGTGTGGGGCGTACCGACGTCGGCGCTGTGGGCATTCCGCGTCGGCGACCAGCGCGCGAAGCGGCTGCTGTTCACGGGCGACCTGATCGACGGCCGGACGGCGCTCGACTGGGGCCTGGCGATCGAGGCGCCGGCGGCGGCGGAGCTTGACGAGCGCTTCGAGGCGCTCGTGCAGCGGATCGCGCTGACGCCCGTGAACCAGCTCGTGATATGAAGCAGCTCGTCAACCAGGCGCTGTACGCGCAGGGGCTGGCGGCCACGCAGACACTGGGCGTGTTCTTCGACGGCATCGCCCGCCACACGCCCGAGGGCTACCAGTTCGCGCAGCGCGCCGTCGACGCCGGCTTCAAAGAGGCCGTGCGCGAGCGCGACGAGCCGTACGGGCGCTAGTCGGGAGCGCCGGCCACCCGGTCCTGGAAGCGGCGGTAACGGCGGGCGTGGCGCTCGTGGCGCTCCGTCGCGCGTGCCGCTCACGCCAAGCACCACCTTGCCCTTGAGCACGGCGACCGCGGACAGCGCCAACGCCGCGAGCATCGATACCACGAGCGCGACGGCGCCAGAACCCGTGGAAAACGGCAGAAAGCCCATCAGCACCAGTCCGCCGAGCAGCCCGGCGATCACGACGGCGTCGACCGAGCGGCGGCCCTCCTCCGGCCCAGTAGGCGGTTAGAGTCGACCCGGCAAGTGGCCCGCTCGCGCGTCGACTAGTACACGCATCCGGAAGTACGCGCCGGAACTTGGTGGAGGAGTCGCGACGGGCGCGTTGAACCTTGGTGGGGATGGCGCGCCCGCCCCGTCACCGGATCGAACTCAGCGAGGATGAGCGTGCT
>JACCSF010000332.1 GCA_013813135.1 Thermoleophilaceae bacterium
GGCAGCTGACCGACACCTACTTCGTGGTCGCCCACCTGCACTACGTGCTGTTCGGCGGGTCGGTATTCGGCATCTTCGCCGGGCTCTACTACTGGTTCCCGAAGATGAGCGGCCGGCTGCTCTCGGAAGCGCTCGGGAAGCTGTCCTTCTGGCTGATGTTCGTGGGCTTCAACGCGACCTTCCTGGTCCAGCACTCGGCCGGCCTGTCGGGCATGCCGCGGCGGGTCTACGACTACGACGAGAGCCTGGGAGTCACGGCCTACAACCTGATCTCCACGATCGGGGCCTTCATCCTCGCGATGGGCGTGCTGATCACGCTCATCAACGTCGTGTACTCGATCAGGAACGGCAAGCGAGCGGGCAACGACCCATGGCAGGGCAACACGCTGGAGTGGTTCACCACATCGCCGCCGCCGCCCAACAACTTCGACACCATCCCGCGTGTGCGCAGCGTCGAGCCGATGAAGGACATCAGGCGGGAAGTGCTCGCCCGCAGCCGGCCGGCGGAGACCGTGGCGCAGCCCACCGCACCGCGCAGCTTGTAGTGGGAGAGGCTGTAGCCTCGGTCCCCCTGTGAAGGCGGCTCCTTCCACCACGTATCCGAACCCTGCGCAGCCGGCCGAGCCGGCTGCTTCGGGCTACCGGCGACTCGTGCTCGCCACGGGCATCGCGACGTTCGTCCTGATCATCGTGGGAGGCGTCGTGCGCGTGTCGAATTCCGGGCTGGGCTGCGGCCCCGGCGGCTCCGGCTTTCACGGCTGGCCGTTCTGCAACGGCGACGTCGTGCCCGGCGTCGACCTGAACACGATCATCGAGTACACGCACCGCGCGCTGGCCGGGGTGGTGAGCCTGATGATCCTGACGCTCGTCGTGCTCTCGTGGCGCCGCCACCGGCAGTTCTTGGCCGTGACCGTCGCGCTGATGCTGCTGATCCTGGCCCAGGCGGGGCTCGGCGGCGCGACCGTGGAGGAGAACCTCGAGGAGGCGCTGGTGGCCGCCCACCTCGGGCTGGCGATGCTGCTGCTGGGCGGGTTGCTCTACCTCTGGCGCGGGGTGAACGGCGTGAGGGCGGAGAGCGGTGGCCCGCGGCTGAGACCCCTGGCGGCGGCCGCGACCACGGCGGTCTTCTGCACGGTGGTGGCCGGCGGCTACATGGCCGGCACGCAGAAGTACGGCCGGGCGGACTACCAGCTCGGCGACGGCGCGCACCACGCGTGCGGCAAGCAGTTCCCCAGCTGCAACGGCGACTTCATGCCCTTCGGCCAGTCGCGCCTGGTTGACATCCACCTGACCCACCGCGCCTTCATGTACCTCGCCTCGGTGCTGCTGATCGCGCTGATCGTGGTGTCGCTGCGCCGTCGCGTGGCGGTCGGCTACGCGCTCGGCCTGACGGCGCTGCTGGTCACGCAGATCCTCGTCGGCGCGCTGAACGTGTGGCTGGACGAGTACGAGGTGCTGATCGTGCTGCACCTCGCACTCGGAACGCTGCTGTGGGCGACGACGCTGGGGCTCACGCTGCAGCTGGCGCCCGCCCGCGAGCGAGCGCGCGGGCGCGCCGAAGCGGTGACGGCATGACCTCGCAGGCGCGCACCGCCACGCCGGCGGCCTCCTGGCGCACGGTCATCTCCGACTACGTGGAGATGACGAAGCCGAAGGTCCAGTCGCTGCTGATCTTCACGACGATCACCACGATGTACGTGGCCGGCGACCCGTCGCTCGGGCTGGTGGCGCGGACCTGCCTGGGCGGGGCGCTGTCGGCGGGCGGCGCGGGAGCGATCAACCACGCGCTCGACCGCGACCTCGACCGGATCATGAAGCGCACCGCCGACCGCCCCGTGGCGTCGGGGCGGGTCTCGGCACGCGCGGCGACCGTCTACGGGGCGCTGCTGGGCTGCGCGTCGTTCGCGCTGCTGTCTTTGACGGTGAACCCGCTGGCGGCGGCGCTGGCCATGTCCGGGCTGCTCGGCTACGTGTTCGTGTACACGATGTGGCTGAAGCGAAGGACGCCCCAGAACATCGTGATCGGCGGAGCCGCGGGCGCGGTGCCGCCGCTGGTGGCATGGGCCGCCGTCACGGACGGGCTCGCCGGGACCCCCTTGTATCTGTTCGCGATCGTCTTCTTCTGGACCCCGCCCCACTTCTGGTCGCTGGCGCTGCTGATGAAGGACGAGTACGCGCGCGCCGGGGTGCCGATGCTGCCAGTGGTGCGCGGCGAGGGCGAGACGCGCCGGCAGATCCTGCTCTACGCGGTCCTGCTGTACGCGGTGAGCCAGCTGCCTTTCTGCGCCGGGGCGTTCGGAGCGACGTACCTGGTGTGCTCGGTGGTGCTGGGGGCGGCGTTCATCGGCGGCGCGTGGCGGCTGCTTCGGCGCCCGTCCCGCCGAACGGCGCTGCGGCTGTACCTGTTCTCGCTGGCGTACCTGGCGCTGCTGTTCGGGGCGATGGTGGCGGACACGCGGCTGTAGCTCAGAGCGATGGGCTTCGCCTGCAAGGCGAGCTGCTGCTCAGGCGGATCCGCTTGATCGTCTTCGGAACCTCAGCCGGGGGTGTGGCAGACGGCCTCGACGTTGTTGCCGTCCGGGTCGAGCACGAAGGCACCGTAGTAGTCGGGGTGGTAGATCTCCCGAACCCCGGGGCCGCCGTTGTCCTTGGCGCCGGCCGCAAGCGCGGCTGCGTGGAAGGCATCGACGGTCTCGCGATCGCCGGCCGTGAATGCCACGTGTACGCCGCTGTCCGGTCCGCGGTCGCGCCTGGCGATCCAGAAGAAGGGGAAGTCGTCGCCGAATCCCCCCCACCTCGGGAACCGGCTCCATCAGGAGCGCTATCCGCAGCGGCGCGAGGGCGTTCTCGTAGAAGGCCTTGCTGGCCTTGTAGTCGCTCACATCCAGTCCGATGTGGTCAAGCCTTGGCTTCATAGAACCTCCTGGGTCGATCCTACGCCACGCCGAGAGCACCGCCCGGCCGGGCCGCCGCCTACGTCTGCTGCGACCGCTGCCGCGTCAGCTCGCGCCCGAGCGGCAGCATCCCGACCTCCAGCCCCTGGTCCGCGCGAATTACGTGCATCACCGCGTTGATCAGCGCCAGGTGGGTGAAGGCCTGCGGGAAGTTGCCCAGGTGCCGGCCCGTGCGCGGGTCTATCTCCTCCGCGTACAGCCCGAGCGGGCTCGCGTAGGAGAGCAGGCGCTCGCACAGCGCCCGCCCCCGCTCGATCTCGCCGATCTCCACCAGCGCCGACACCAGCCAGAACGAGCAGATCGTGAACGTGCCCTCCTCGCCGGATAGGCCGTCGTCCGTCTCGGCCACCCGGTAGCGCAGCACGAGCCCGTCCTGCGTCAGCTCGTCCGCGATCGCCAGCACCGTCCGGCGCAGGCGCTCGTCGTCGGGCCGCAGGAAGCGCGTCATCACCATCAGCAGCACCGAGGCGTCGAGCGCATCGGTGTCGTAGTGCTGGCAGAAGACGCCCCGGTCGTCGACCGCGTTCTCCAGGATGTCGTTCTTGATCTCGTCGGCCGCGGACTGCCAGCGCGCGGCGAACTCCAGCTCGTCGCGGATCTCCGCCAGCCGGGCGCCTCGGTCGGCCGCCACCCAGCACATCAGCTTGGAGGAGGTGAAGTGCTGCGGCTCGCCGCGGATCTCCCAGATGCCGCGGTCGGGCTCGCGCCAATTCGCGAGCGCCGCCTCCACCTGGCGCTTGAGGATCGGCCAGATCCGCTCGGGCAGGTGGTCGCGCGACTTCGTGTGCAGGTAGACGGAGTCGAGCAGCGCGCCCCAGACGTCGTGCTGGTCCTGCTTATAGGCCCCGTTGCCGATTCGCACGGGCCGGGCGCCTTCGTACCCCGTGAGGTGGTCGAGAGTCGCCTCCTCCAGCGTGTCCTCGCCGTCGATCCCGTACATGATCTGCAGCGTGTTCTGCTCGGACTCTGCGACGTCGGCGATGAAGAAGAAGAAGTCGTTCGCCTCCCAGTCGAAGCCCAGCGTGTACAGCCCCCAGAGCATGAACGTCGCGTCCCTGATCCAGGTGAAGCGGTAGTCCCAGTTGCGCTCGCCGCCGGGCGACTCCGGCAGCGACGTCGTGGCCGCCGCGACCAGGGCGCCGGTGGGCGCATACGAGAGCCCTTTCAACGTGAGCGCCGACCGCTGCAGCGCCGTGCGCCAAGGGTGGTCGGGGAACGTGCCATGGTCGAGCCAGTGCTGCCAGTGGTGGGCCGTCCAGACGAGCCGGTCGTAGGCCTCCTCGTAGGTGGCCGGCGCCGGGTGCTCGGACCAGGAGAGAGCCACGAAAAGCGTGTCGCCCTCCTTCATCAGCGTGCGCCCGGTCACCCTCGGACCCTCGAAGCCCATGTTCATGTCGGAGGTGAGCGTCAGCTCGTAGTCCAGGCCCTCGGCCTTGCAGATCGCCTCGTGGTACGTGTTGCCCGTGTACTCCCACCTGCCGGGCGTGCGCCCATAGTCGAAGCGCGGCTCGCAGTCGAGCGTGACCTGCGCCTCCCCGTTGGCGCAGCGGACAAGTCGCACGAACACGTGGTCGGCGTCGTAGTCGGTGGGCGCGCGGCGGTGGGTGTTGGAGCGCTCGTGCTCGTGGTGCCACGGGCCGATCAGCAGCACGTCACGCACGATGATCCAGCCGCTGCTGGTGCCCCAGCTCGTCTCCAAGACGTTGGTGCCCGGCAAATAGCGGCGCGCCGCCGGCACCTCGATGTCCGCGGGCGCGAGGCGGAACGTGCCGGCGTCGCGGTCGAGCACCGCACCGAACACGCTCGGGGAGTCGAAGCGCGGCAGGCAGAGCCACTCGATGTTCGAGTTCGGCGCCACCAGCGCGCAGGTTTCGCAATCGGAGAGGAAGCCGTACTCGGCGATCGGCGGAAACGAGCTCGCGCCGGCGCCGCCCTCGGCGGCCCACTCGCTCACAGGCGGCGCGCCGCAGCCTCGTCCAGCAGCACCGTCACCTCCCCGTCGACCAGCGAGGCGGGCGCCGACGGGTCGGGGGGACCCTTGAAGGCGCGCGCGACCGCGTCGGCCTTGTCCTCGCCGGTGACGAGGAAGACGATGTGCTGCGAGCCGCTCACCACCGGAAGCGTAAGGGTGATGCGGGACACGAACGGCGCCATGCCGGGCGTCTCGACGCCAACCACGGGGCGCTCGCGCTCGAAGAGGGCGTCGTCGCCGGGGAAGAGCGAGCAGATGTGCGCGTCCGGGCCCAGCCCGATCAGGATCAGGTCGAGAGCCGGCTCGCCGGCGGCCTCGAACTGGCGCTCGTAGTCCGCCGCGCCCTCCGTCGTGCCCAGCTCACCCTTCATCCTGTGCACGGTGGCACCCTCGACCCGGCTGAGCAGCGCCTCGTTGGCCATGCGGAAGTTGGAGTGCTCGTGGTCGGGCGGCACACAGCGCTCGTCCGTGAACCACACCTCGACGCCCGACCAGTCGTTGCGCAGCTCCGCCACGCGCTCGTATGCGGCGCGCGGCGTGGAGCCGCCCGTGATGCAGAGCTGGCCGCTCACCTCGGCGAGCAGGGCCGCCGCGGCGCCGGCCGGATCGTCTAAAACCTCGAAGTTGGGCTGCACAGCGGCTGGATGCTAACCGCCGGGGCGCGATCCCAACCAGCTCCCCGCCGACGACGGCGAGGCGGCCGTAGGCCGCGGTCGTGGTGTGCCCCTCGTCGTCGATCGAATAGCGGCCGAGGACCGAGTCGCGATCGCGTGTCCCCCGGACCGTGCGCACGACCGCCTCGCGATCGCTCCCCGCCGCGAGCGCATCGAGGATCAGGGACATCGCCTCGAAGCCGTACAAGGCGAGCGGCGCGCGCTGCGCCACGAAGAGCCGCGTGCGCTCGGCGGCCGCCGGGTCGAGCTCCCGCGCGAGCCGCTCCACCGCGACGCCCTCCGAGCCGAGCAGCCACAGCTCCGGCCGCAGCGAGTGCAGCTCCCGCCACATGGGGGCGGCCCCCGAACCGGCAACGCCGACGTACAGCACCGCCTCTGCTGCGCCCAGGTCGGAGGCGAGCTCCTCGTCGTGGTTCCAGACCGGTCGCGAGTGAACCGTCAGGTCGCGGACGCGCGCGGCGTCGCCGCACATGTCGCCCACCGATACACCGTAGGCCTCGTCGTGATCGTGCACGACCAGCAGCTCCCCCACCCCACCTCCGCGAGCCAGTCCGCGATGGCGCGGCGCCAACGCCGTCGTTAGGCATCAGACCATCAGCTCGGCGCGCGGCTCGTCGAGCCGCTCACTCGCCAGCTCGGCGCCGCGCAGCAGCTCCCGGCCGGCCCGGCCCTGCGGGCCGCAGAGGGGCAGGCTGGCGTAGATCCGGTTCACCGCGGGCAAGCTACCCGGGTGGACCCGAACTCTTCACACGAGGGGCCCGGGAAGCGATGATCGTTCGCGCACCCGATCTCTCAAGGAGCTCTCATGGCATTGCGAAGGACCCTGATCGCGCTTGTGCTCGCAGCGCTCGGCGTAACGCTCGCCCCCGCCTCGGCAGGCGCCCACGGCACAGACCAACCTCATCCGCTCGTCATCGGCCACCGCGGCGCCGCCGGCTACCTGCCCGACCACACGCTTCCGGGCTACGCGCTCGCGATCAGGCTCGGCGCGGACTTCATCGAGCCGGACCTGGTGTCGACCAAGGACGGTCACCTGATCGCCCGCCACGAGCCGAACATCTCGGCCACCACCGACGTCGCCGAGCACCCCGAGTTCGCCGACCGCAAGCGGACGGCGGTGGTAGACGGCGCCTCCGAGGAGGGCTGGTTCGCGTCGGACTTCACGCTCGCGGAGATCCGCACGCTGCGCGCCGTGCAGCCGCTGCCCGAGCGCCCCGCTCAGTTCAACGGGCGCTTCCGCATCCCGACGCTGGGGGAAGTGATCGCCCTCGCCAAGCGCTACTCGAAGCGCTACGGGCGCACGATCGGCATCTATCCCGAGACCAAGCACCCGACCTATCACAAGAGCATCGGGCTGCCGCTGGAGCGCACGCTCGTGAAGACGCTCGACCGCGCCGGGCTGAACCGGCGTCGCTCGCCGGTGTTCATCCAGAGCTTCGAGCAGTCGAACCTCAAGCGGCTGAACAAGATCACCCCCGTGCGGCTGGTCCAGCTGATCGACGCCAACGATGTGAAGCCCGATGGCTCGCTCGACTACACCGCGCCTTTCGACCGGCCCTACGACTGGACCGCGTCCGGGCGCCCCGAGCTGCTGGCGCGCACGTTCGGCTACCTGACGACGGACGCCGGCCTCGACGAGGTGGCGAGCTACGCCGACGGGATCGGGCCGTGGAAGCCGTACGTGATCAGCACCGCGGCGGTGGACATCAACGGCGACGGCCAGGTCGGCGACGAGAACGGCGACGGGCTCGTGAACGAGGGAGACCGCAAGGTCCTCGAGCCCACCGACCTGGTCGAGCGGGCGCACGCGCGCGGGCTGCTCGTGCACCCGTACACGTTCCGAAACGAGCAGAGGCGGCTCGCGTTCGATTACGGCGGCAACCCGATCAACGAGTACCTGCGCTTCTACGAGGCCGGCGTGGACGGGCTGTTCTCCGACTTCGCCGACACCGCGTTCGCGGCGCGCGACCTGTTCTGGCTGCAGACCGAGGGATCGCCGGACGAGGAGGACTAGGGAGCGCTCAGCGCTTGGGCTGCCAGAAGGCGACTTCACCGGCCGCTGGCGCGGCGACCACGCTGCGCCAGCCGGCCGGGCCTTCGCGCGGCTCGAGCAGGACCGACGCGCCGAGCGCCTGCGCGCGCTCGGTGGCGTCGGCGATCTCGCCGACTTCGACGTAGGGCAGCCAGAGCGGGCGGTCGGAGCGGCATTCGACGATGCCGCCGCCCAGCCCTCGGTCGCCCAGGTCGAGAGCGAGATAGGAGCCGTGGGGGTCGTTGATCCGCTCCGGATTCCAGCCGCAAGCCTGCGCGTAGAAGCCGAGCGCGCCCGGCAGGTCGCCGGTGTGCAGCTCCAGGTGGACCACGGGTGTGGAGGAGTCGGGCTTCATGCCTTACCCTCTTGGACCGCCCTCGGATGCCAAACTCATCGCAGCAAATGCCCAATCCTTCGACAAGCGCGACGACTCAGGAGCGAGATCTGCTCCAGGCGGCCAGCGGCGGTGATGAGCAGGCGTTTGGCCGCCTGGTCGAGCCCTACCGCTCGGAGCTGCAGGCGCACTGCTACCGGATGCTCGGCTCTGTGCACGATGCGGAGGACGCGCTCCAGGACGCGCTGCTGAGGGCCTGGAAGGCGCTGGCTCGGTTCGAGGGCCGCAGCTCGCTGCGGTCGTGGCTCTACACGATCTCCACGAACACCTGCCTGAACTCGATCGAGCGGCGTCCCAAGCGGGTGCTTCCGATCGACTACGGCCCCGCCGCCGATCCCCACGACGGCCTCGGCCTGCCGCCGATCGAGTCGGTGTGGGTCGAGCCGTTTCCGGACGAAGGGCTGGGCCTCGAGGATGGCTATGCGGCCCCGGAGGCCCGCTACGAGCTGCGCGAGAGCGTGGAGCTCGCGTTCGTCGCGGCGCTCCAGTACCTACCGGCCAACCAGCGTGCCGTGCTGATCCTGCGCGAGGTGCTCGGCTTCTCGGCGAACGAGGTCGCGGAGTCGCTCGACACCTCGGTCGCGTCGGTGAACAGCGCTCTCCAACGAGCCCGCAAGACCGTCGACGACCGCCTCCCCGAAGAGAGCCAGCAGGCGACCTTGCGCTCGCTCGACGACCAGCAGCTGCGCGACGTCGTGGAGGGCTACATGGACGCTATGCAGCGTGGCGACGTCGAGGCGGTCGTGGCCATGCTCGCGGAGGACGCGGCCTGGTCGATGCCACCGCTGCCGGCTTGGTTTGCCGGTCGCGACGGACTCCGCGAGTTCATGAAGCGCGGCCCGCTCTCAGGCGACTGGCGCTGGCGCCACCTCCCCACGCAGGCGAACGGGCAGCCCGCGGTCGCCAGCTATGCCTGGTACGCCGAGGACGACGCCTACCGCCTGTTCTCGATCGACGTGTTCACGCTCGAGGGCCCACGCATCAAGTCGATCACCTCGTTCATCACGCGCTCGACGCTCAGTCGCGACCAGCTGTTCTACGAGCGCTACCCCGAGCAGCCCATGGACGATTCGAATCTCAGCGTCGAGCCGGCGCGGTTCGGCCTGCCCGAGCTGCTGGACTGACCGATCAGTTTCAGCCCTTCGGCGGGTCTTCACTGGCATGTTCACCAACACAGAGGCATTCAGCGGCTTCGCCGTCGACGACGTCGACAAGGCGCGCCGGTTCTACGAAGAGACGCTCGGTCTGAAGACGTCCGAGGAAAACGGCATGCTGACGTTGCACATCGCCGGCGACCGGCCGACGCTCGTCTACCCCAAGCCCGGCCATTCGCCGGCCGACTACACGATCCTCAACTTCCCGGTCGACGACATCGACGAGGCCGTCGACGAGCTGACCAAGCGCGGCGTGGAGTTCGAGCGCTACGAGGGCTCCGGCCAGGACGACAAGGGCGTCTTCCGCGCGGAAGGGCCCCCGATCGCCTGGTTCAAAGACCCCGCCGGCAACGTGCTGTCGGTGATCCAGCTGGACTAAACCGGCTCGCCGGGAAGGAGCAGATCGAAGCGCTCGACCAGCCCCGGCACGCTGTCGGGGTTCATCTCGAGCTCGTAGCGGGCGCAGAGCTCGCCGAGCTGCTGCGGCTCGGCCTGGGCGGCGCCGCCCAGGTCGACGAGCTCGTCGAAGAAGCGCTCGAAGCCGGCGGGCGAGATGATCTCCAGGAGCCTCGCCGGCTCGTCGCCCGCGTTCCAGAACGTGTGCCACTGGTTGCGCGGCTTGAAGATCAGGTCGCCAGGGCCGCCGACGATCACCTCGTCGCCCAGCAGCGCTCCGACGCGTCCCTCGAGGACGTAGCTGTACTCGTCCTCGCGGGTGTGCCGGTGGAGCGGCGCGGCCAGCGCGCGTGGCGGCATCGGATGCTCGACCAGGGAGAACCCGCCGCAGGCCTCCTCGCCGTCGATCATGAAGCGGACCCCGATGCTTCCAAGGAAGCCCGCCTTGCCGTCCTGCGGACCTACGACCTTGGCCCCCGTGGTCTCCATTGCCGACTCCTTTGAATGGACAGTAGTGTTGCGTGAACCTACATGGGTCCCGGGCGATCTGTCAAGATTGGTGCGACAATTATGCCCGACGAAAAGCGGCCTTACCGCAAGCAACGGCGCGCCGAGCTCGAGGCGCAGACCCGGCAGCGGATCACCGAGAGCGCCGCCGAACTGCACGGGACGCTTGGCCCGTCGCGCACGTCGATCAGCGCGATAGCTGAGCACGCGGGCGTGCGCCGCTCCACGGTCTATCGCCATTTCCCCGACGAGCTCGCTCTGTTCGCCGCCTGCACCGCTCACTGGATGGCCTCCAACCCCATTCCCGATCTCGGCGCATGGGCGGCGAGAGCGGACCCCAACGCGCGCCTGACCGCGGCGCTCGAGGAGCTGTACGCCTACTACCGGGCAACGGAGCTCATGATGTACAACCTCCACCGCGACGAGGCCACCGTGCCCAGCGTGAGGCACTTCTTCCGCGGCTACCGCGACTTTGCCGCGGCCGCCCAGGACGTCCTGATGCGCGGCAGAGGCCTGCGGGGGCGCGCCCGCCGGCGCGTGCGTGCCGCGACCGGCCACGCCCTCGCCTTCACGACATGGCGTTCGCTGGCGCGGGAGCACTCGTTGGACGACGGCGAGGCCGTCGACCTGATGGCCCGCCTGGTTGCCGCGGCCGGGACCGGCGGGCGACGCGCTTGACGCCTTACCTGACGGCCTGACCGACGACGCGGGGCAGCCATCCCTGTACCGCGGCGGCCACCGCTTCGAGGTCGGTCCTCAAGCTGTGGTCGCCCGGTACCTGCACCACCTCGCGGTGCGGGCCAGGCGGCGGCATGCCGAACGGGTCGCGCTCGCCCTGAACCACCAGCGTCGGGACCGTCACGGCGTCGAGCTCGGGCAAGCGGCTCTTTGCCGTGTCGGCCCGGCCGGGCGGGTGCACGGGGAACGCGAGGCACAGCACGCCGACCGCGCCGGTCGCCTCGGCGGTGCGGCAGGCCACGCGCGCGCCGAGAGAGCGGCCGCCGACGATCAGCGGTAGCCCATGGAGGTCGCCCCCACGCAGGTGGTCGACCACGGCCGTCCAGGCGGCGTCGAGCTGGCGCGCCGGCGCGGGGGAGCGTCGCCCGGCCACGCGGTAGGGCTGCTCGACGAGCGCGACGCTCACGCCCTCCGCGCTCGCCACGCCCGTTACCGCCACGAGGTCCTGCGAGGACACCCCGCCACCCGCTCCATGACCGAGGACCAGCGCCGCCTTGGGCTCGTCCGCGGGATGCAGGTGGGCGTTCGCCGGACCCCTTCGGGGTGTCGACCTCGACGAGCGTCATGCGGCCAGGGTCACCGGCGTCCGCTGGTCGACGCCCCGGCTGGCGGGATCGAGGACAGAGTGCTCGCACGCGGTGGCTCGGTAGAGCCGATGCAGAGCGGGCTCAGCCACCTCCGCAGCGTTCCACTCCCGCGCCCCGTGCGCCTGCGAGCGCCGCGAGAAGACCTCGATGCCGCGCTCGAGGTCCAGGCCGGCCAGCTCCTCGGCGAGGGCCGACATGTACACGGCCTGACCCTGGCCGACCTGTGCCTGCGAGTCGAAGATGACGATGCTCATTTGGGGGCGCACGGCAAGGTTGCGCGAGTGCGTGGCCTCCGGAGACGAGACCCAGAAGTAGTTGGTGTACGCCGCGGCCGCGTAGTAGACGGGCGACGCCCACGGCCGCCCCTCTCGATCGGCGGTGCCGAGGGTCATGTAGAGGTTGGAGTCGACGATCGCCCTGGCGGCGGCGCCGAGTTCGTGCGGGTCATCCATTGGGTTCCTGGTAGAGCCCGATCACGTTGCCTCCGGGGTCGCGGAACCGGGCGGTGATCTCGGGATCGTCGACCCCGATCGGTTGCACGATCTCGCCTCCGTGAGCCTTCACGGCCTCGACCGCCGCGGCCACGCTGTCGACCCATATGTAGATCAGCAGGCCGGGCTCCGGCGACGGCGGCCGGCCGGTCACCCAGGCTCCGCTGACCTCCCTCGTGGGGTCGTCGAAGGCGATCGCCCCGTCGCCGCGCTGCCTGATCCGCCAGCCGAAGACCTGCTCGTAGAAGTCGGCCGAGCGGCGCGGGTCGACCGCCGGTATCTCGACGTAACAGACCTTGCCGTTCGCCAGGGTCGGAGGCATGCCGGTCGATCGTACCGATGAGTCCTGGCCGGATTTGAGGTCTTAGGGCGCATGGCGAGATTTCGCGCCACAGTCGCGCCCCGCGGCGGGGATTTCAAGCTGCCGATCAGCGCGGAGAACCGCGACGGCGCCGGCGTCGCCGCGGAGCGGTGTCCACGTAACCTCACGGCATGGCGGACACCTGGATCTTCGAACCCGGGCATACCGAGGCCGAGTTCCGAGCTCGCCACACGATGGTCATGTGGGCCCCGTGTCGCCCGAGAGCCTAGTAGACCCGTCCAGAAGTTCTGATCGTTAGGCGGCGAGCTGGAGCTGAGGTTCGCGATCGGCGATGCGGGCGAGGACGCGCTCGAGGTCACGGCGGGTGAAGGTCCACTCGAACGGCCGGGCGA